>JABWCR010000029.1 GCA_013359125.1 Armatimonadota bacterium
CTTGCCGCTCTCGATACCTTGACGCCGGAGGCGATCGGCATGACTCTGGATACTTCGCTGGGCTGGACGGTGCCGATGACCCGCCTGATGATGCTGCCGAAAGACGTCTAGCCGGCGATCTGGGGACTCTCTGCGGCGCACACTTACTGTCCGCTTCGAACCGGAGCTTTCGTTGCGCTCAACCCCCGGCTAACCTCTTAAGATACTATGGAGTCGCTCTTCAGGGGCTCCTCGTGTGGCGCCAGATCCATGATGGTAGTGGGCGGTACAGGACTTGAACCTGTGTCCCCTACAATTCGCGGGATCTTGAGAGCATCGAGCAGCACGGCCACGTCGTCGGCGAGGTCTGCGTAGGTGAAGTCTCGCGGGACGTCCGCCGTGCGGCTGTGGCTCTTCATTTCGACGGCAATGACTTTCCGCGTCTTGGCCAGTTCGCCGATCCAGTTCGGCCCGTTCGGGGCGTCCCAGTTGTTGGTGATGGTCATGAACGCGCCGTGAAGCAGCGCCACCGGTTCGCCGCTCTTTCCGAATCCCGGCTTGTCGGGGCTGTGGACTTCGTAGTACATCTTGAGTCCATCGATCGGCGCGAGCGATCACGGCGCTGCCTACGTTGGGCGCTCAACTTCTTCGTGTGGCAGCACAGCGAGCACGCGAACGATGAAGTCGTGAAACTCCTCCATGAACTTGCGCAGAAAAGCTTCGGTCGATGGGTTCGCGACGTTGCCATCTGCGTCGATAAGGTCAGGCGCGAAGGTGATATAGGCTTCGGGCGAGTTCATCTGGGACCCGATGACGGCCGTCGGCTTCCGGGCGAACGAGTTCGCACCCCAGGGTCGGCTAGCCCAGTCGATCGCATTCTTCAGGCCGCCCGGAATGGAGCGGTTGTACTCCGGCGTCACGAACAGAATGGCGTGCGACCTGCTCACGGCATCCTTGAGCGACTTCGCCTCGAACGGAAAGTCGCTGTCGTAGTCGCTGCTGTACAGAGGGAGATCCTTGATCGGGATCTCCTCGAACTCCAGCCCTTCCGGGGCCAGTTTGATCAGCGCATTTGCAAGCTTCCGGTAATGGAAGTCGAGGCCAGGCTTCCCACGAAGCAGCCCACTTTATACGTCGCCATTGATTGTGTCCTTCCTCCAGTTCTTCCCGCGAAGGCTTAGTCACTGAGGCCGATCTGCTTAAGGAACGTAACAAGATCGTACATGAGGTTCTCCTCGACGATCTGGCCCTCGTGCCACTTGGCGACCGTATAGAAGTCAACGTCGAACGACTTGCCGGTCGGGGGAATCTCCGTTCCGTCGGCCAGCTTCATCGACCCTTTCATGGCGCCGCGCATTCGGGCAACCGAGCACGTCCAGTCGCCGGAGGCGAAAAAGACGCGGTAGGGCCGGTTGTCGAGGCGTTGGTCGGGAAAAGTGTGAAAGAAGTCGATCGCCTCTTGAGCGTGGTCCTCGATGCCGACCGTGGGCTCCGTCTTTCCGGGCCAGCGGACGATAACGTCGGGCTTGTGCCGTGCCCGGAAGACCTCCAAGTCCTGGGCGTTCCAGGCGTCGTCAAGCGTCTGCATGAGCTCCATGTTTCGTTCTTCTGTGGGTGTTGCCATTTGAATCTCCTTCAATCTTTGCACCGATAGGGGCGCCGATGGGGCCCGATCGGCCCGTCGGTCAGCAACCGCTTCCACTCGGTCCGATCGAAGAAGTCTGCCATGGCGCGTTTGTGATCATTGGTTCTGGAGACTCGCGGGCTTGCGCGGGCGAAAACACGGGGGTGAGCGCCGAGAACAAGTCCTGACGGCTCGGCACGGGTAGTTTGGCCGACAGGTAGCAGAAATATCGAAAGGTACGATGTGCCGGGAATGGGATCGCATACCAAGAAAGAAGGCGGTTATTGCCGGGGTTTTCGCAATCGCTTTTCTGTTTCCGCCGTACGGCGCTAGCAAGGCCTCGATCACGATCAAGCCAGGTCCATCGGCTTTGCGAAGGTATCGCCCGTTGCAGGATATGGATCGAGACGCAAAGATCCAGGAGGCAGCGCGTTCCGCCATTCGATGCCTCCAGATGCAAACGTCTGCATTGGCCAGCTTCGGTCGATACCCCCGACAAAAGAACTGCCCTGAACGGGATTTTCTCGTTTTGTAGCACAATTTTGAGTACGAATCGCGCCCTTTGAATCGCCCGCCTGGTAGAATCGGGGTGCGGTCGACTCGGTCGCTAACCAGCCATGTCCGATCCTTTTGTCCATTTGCATCTGCATACCGAATACTCGCTCCTGGACGGCGCGGTGCGAATGTCGCAACTGGTCAAAAAGGCTGCCGATCTCGATATGCCCGCGGTCGCGATCACCGACCATGGCGTGCTCTACGGCGCTCTCGACTTTTACAATGCTTGCAAAGGTCAGGGCATCAAACCGATCATCGGGTGCGAGCTGTACGTCGCTCCCGGCAGCCGCAAAGATCGAGAGCCCCGAACCAAGCGCGAGGACGAGCCCGGCCGCGAGCGCAACTACTATCACCTTCTGGTGTTGGCCAAGGACGAACAGGGCTATCGAAACCTGCTGAAGCTGAGCACCATCGGTATGTTGGAGGGCTTTTACTATAAGCCTCGCGTGGACAAAGAGGTTCTTCGTCAGTACTCCAAAGGGCTGATCGCCACCAGCTCCTGTCTGGCTGGACAGATACCGCAAGCCATTTTGGACAACGACCTGCCTCGCGCCAGAAGCCTGATCGCCGAGCATTTGGATATCTTTGGCAATGAGAACTTCTACATCGAGCTTCAGGACCATCGACTGGACGCGCAGAAGGCGGTCAATCAAGCGTTGCTGTCGTTCGCTCAGGAGTTCAAACTGCCCATCATCGCGACCAACGACGTGCACTACCTGAACGCCGAGGATGCCGAGATGCACGGCGTGATGCTGTGCGTGCAGACCAACGACAAGATCACCAATCCGCGCCGGATGAAGTTCGACACGCAGGAGTTTTATCTCAAATCAAAGCCGGAGATGGCCGCACTGTTTGCCGATGCGCCCGAGGCGATCGTCCGTCCTTGGGAGGTCGCCCAGCGTTGCGAGTTTGAGTTCAATTTTGAACGTCGGCTGTTGCCTGCGCCCGATATCCCCGAGGGGCTGAGCGACAGCGACTATCTGGCTCGGTTAGCCAGAGCCGGCTATTCGGAGCGGTTTTCCAACGCCAGCGGTTCGGAGCGATTGGAACACGAGTTGGACGTGATTGCTAAGACCCACTACGCGAGCTACTTCTTGATCGTTCGGGACTTTGCCCAGTTCGCCCGCGAGAAGGGCATTTATTTTGGAGTTCGAGGATCGGCGGCGGGCAGTTTGGTGTCGTACTGCATCGGCATTACAGACATCGATCCGGTCGCCCACGATCTGACGTTCGAGCGGTTTTTGAACGTAGACCGCCTCCAGATGCCCGATATCGATATGGATTTTGAGGATGCTCGGCGCGACGAGGTGATTCAGTATGTGCGCCAAAAGTACGGCCAGGATCACGTCGCGCAGATCGTTACGTTTGGAAGCATGGCGGCGCGCGCGGCCGTTCGGGACGCGGGCCGGGCGATGGCGATTCCTGCGCAGTTAGTGGACCGGGTCGCGCGCCTTATAAAGCTGGACAAAATCGATGAGGCCGTTAAGACAAGCCCCGAGCTTCAAGCCGAGATTGCCAAGAGCGAAGAGGCCAAGCGGCTGATCGAGATGGCCAAACGACTGGAAGGATTGACCCGAAACAGCAGCGTTCACGCAGCAGGGGTCGTCATCTCGCGCGAGCCTTTGAGCGAGCACGTGCCGTTGGCCCGGGCCGCGGACGATAGCGTAGTCACCCAATATCACATGGGGAATCTGGAGCAGCTGGGCCTGCTCAAGATGGACTTTTTGGGTTTGGCCAATCTGAGCGTGCTGGCGCGAGCGGTCGAGAACATCAAGCGGTTTAAGGGCGAGGAGATCGACGTTCAGAAGATTCCTTTGAACGATGCCAAGACTTATGCGATGCTGGCCAAGGGGCACACGACCGGCGTGTTTCAGTTAGAAAGCGCGGGCATGAGGAAGCACATTCAAAGGCTTCAGCCGACCAGCGTCGCCGAGCTGTCGGACATGGTCGCGCTCTACCGGCCCGGCCCCATGAAGCACATCGATGCCTATATCCGCCGCAAGCACCGCCAGGAGGAGGTTAAGTACGATCATCCTCTATTAGAGCCGATCCTCAAGGACACTTACGGGATTATCGTTTATCAAGATCATGTGTTGAAGGTCGTTCAGGCGTTGGCGGGGTTTACCTTGGGCCGGGCCGATGTCCTCCGTTATGCGATGGGCAAGAAGAAGGCGGATACGATGGCCACAATGCGGCCAGAGTTTTTTGAGGGCGCCAAGCAAAGGGGCATTAGCAAGGAGCAGGCAGCGAAACTCTTTAACGACATTGAGGATTTTGCGGGCTATGCGTTTAACAAGGCGCACGCCGTTTGTTATGCTTATTTAGCCTATCAGACGGCTTATCTCAAGGCCAACTATCCGGTGGAGTATATGGCCGCGCTGATGGCCGTCTATCTGGACAGGAAGGAGAAGATCGCGTCGTGCATCGAGGAGTGCCGGCGGCTGGGCATTCGCGTGCTGCCGCCGGATGTGAACAAGAGCGAGAGCGGGTTTTCGGTCGAGGATGATGCGATCAGGTTTGGTCTGCAGGGGATAAAGGGGGTTGGCGAGGCGGCTGTCGAGGCTATTCTGAGGTCGCGGAAGGCGGAGGGAGCGTTTGAAGATCTGTGCGATTTGATTTCTCGAATGCGAGGAGCGAGCGGCGCGAATCGGGCGACCTTGGAGGCGTTGATCAAAGCGGGCGCGCTGGACAGTTTGCATCCCAATCGCGCTCAGACGCTGCGTTGTTTGGATTCGGCGCTGGCTTATGCCGAGCAACGAGCCAAGCAGGCAATAAGCGGGCAGGAGAACCTGTTTGGCGAGGCCGATCCGGACGCGGGATTGGGCAAGCCGGACTTTGCCGACGGAGAAGAAGCGCCTTTGATGGAGAAGTTGGCGCTGGAGAAGGAGTATCTGGGCATCTATCTGTCGGATCATCCCTTGCGCCCTTATCGCCGCCAGCTGGCGCGGATTGCCACTTCGATCGATCTGTTGACCGAGGACGACGATAAGGTTACGATCGCAGGCATCATAACGGGCATAAGAGAGATCAATTTGACGCGAAAGGGCGAGGGGGATGAGCGGCCGGCGCGAATGCGGATCATGACCTTGGAGGATTTGACGGGATCGATCGAGGTTTCCGTGTCGGGCAAGATTCTGGAGGCCAGCGGCGGCTGTATCGAGAGGGAGCGAATGGTGATCGTAACGGCGCGGCCCAACAACCGGGAGTTTGGCCGACAACAGGAGCCACGGGAAGAAGAAGCGGTCGGCAGGCTGAGAGAGTTGCGGGCGGTCGAGGTGCGGCCATTCGAGCCGTCTGCGCCGGATGCGGAGGTCGAGGAGCCTGCGGGCTATGTGAACGTGAAAGTGCGTCGGGCGACCCACAGGCTGTTGCGCGAGGCGCGAGAGTCGCTCTCGCAGATGCCGGGGCAGTTGGCCGTACGGTTTCAGGTGGAGCCGATTTCGAGATGGGTGGAGACGGAACTGAGGGTCGATACGGCTGCCGTGGAGATGCTTCAAGAGAAGTTTGGCGCAGATAGGGTGGAGGTGGAAGTTAGTTAAATCGCCCAAACCAACTTTAGGCTGATTCGGCTTTCGAAGCGTCTTGCGTTCGGGTCGCCGATGATCAGATAGGTTTCTTGTCCTGCGAAGCCCGAACTTCGATAGGCCAGGTAGAAGTTGTAATCGCCGTCGCGGTAAACCGCCCGCCCCGTGATCGCTCGCTTAGAGTCGATTTCCCAGCCCAGAGTCAAGATGTGCTGTTCCGTACGACCGGCAAGGCTTAGAACAGAGCCGCTATAGTTCGCGTCCACCCGGCCAAACAGACGGCGATTGAAAGACGCCGAGACGAATGTGGACGGCTTGTCGTCTCTCTTGCCGGTCGATACGAACACAGACCAGCGCCGGGTGCGATCCGACGAGCGGTTGGTGTAGCCGAAGGAGCCTATGCGATCGCGCGCGCCCTCAAAGGTCGTCAGAGAAAAACCAGCGGACCAACGTTCGTCGCTACGGACAATGATGGAGCCGTCTATGCTGATCGTCTCGGTAAAGGGAGAGCCGTCCATGCGGCGATACTTGGCCGCATAGAGCGAGGCCGTCTGCCGCGTCGTCCAACTTTGTCGAAACTCGTCCTCGTACTCTGCAAACAGATAGGAGCCTTTCTTGTCGTCAAATTCGATAAGGCCAAGCGGCGGGCGAAAGCCCTTGTCGATGCTGGTCGCTCGTGCCACAGCGAACAACTTGGGGATGGCATAGGCCAATCCGTAGCTGCTGGCTTCGGTTCGGACGCCGTTTATTGCGAGCCGACTGACCTCGGCAGCTGCGATGTAGTTTCCTTGATTCCTCTCGATTCGAAAGCCTGAGTTTTCTGCTTCGGTCGAACCGTGACGAGTTAAGTAGACATTCGCGTTTCCGTGTTGACCGAACGACAAGCCCAAATTGACGACCGCATTGTCTTCTTTCCCTTGGCCAAAGGTAACCAAACTGCCGATGGAAAAGTCTCGCCCAATGCGTCCGAACGCTTTGCCTCCCGCATCGAAGTCGCGTATGCGCTGGGAGTAGAACATCCGCCCGATGGCGTGCTCGTCCGTCAAGTCCAAGTAATCCTCGCCTTCTTCGAAAAAAGGTCTAACGTCGTCGACAAAGCGTTCGGACCGACTGAACTGGATGCCTTCGATCTGGCCCTCGATATTGCGAAAGTCGGGATTGAGCGTTACCATCCCGATCAGGCCATTTTGCAGCGAATGCTTGACGTCCAGCCCAGCGGGCGCGCTCTCTGTGCCGCCTTTCTGTCGAAGTTCAGGCGCAAAGTAGGCCATCAGTTGGGTTGTGGCTCGAGAAGCCACTCTAGGCGGCTCCACGTTCTGCCAGATTCCCATGTACTCCGGCTTGTGCTGCGAGGTGAGGTTGCTCCAGTGAAAGACAGCCTTCGAACGATGGTGGCGTCGGATAAAGTTGATGCCCATGTTTCGAGGAGAGGGGCCCGAGCCGCGCAGCACGATGGCCCAAGGGATGGCGAGTTCGGCGCTCCATCCGGTTTCGGTGCGAATAGCCGCCGCCTGCCACTGTCCTCGCCATTCGCGCTTGGCAGCGGCGCCGCCGGCAATGTTCTCGCTGGTCGTTCCTAACGCATTGACCTTAAAGGTCGATATGTTATCCCATTGACGGGTGTAGAGCGGATCGATCCAGATTCCGACCCAATCTTCGCCGTCGAACGAGGCGTTGGGCCGGATCTCTCTAGCGACGATGCCGTCCGGCTGATCGTCCAGGCATTGAAAATGGATGTAGATGGCCTTTTCGTCATAGGTGATTTTGGCGATCGTTTGGGGCTGGGCCAGGTTGCCTGTAAAGGGGTCGAAGAAGTCTTCTGCCTGGGCGGCGGTTCGCCAGCACTCGTCGTCAGGGCTGCCATCGATGATGGGGGGCTGGTCGCACTTGACGCCCGGCAAAGGCCGGCCGGACGCGAGCCCAGCGACCGAGACGAGCAGAGCGACTATCAATAACGGCAATCGAAACACCCGGCAGGATACCTGAACAAGGGCTATGTGCCAAAGTGGGCGTCGAACGCTTGGAGCTTTTCTGACACTTTGACGGGGATTTGGACATAGGCGCCTGGCGGCGAATGGTGATTGAAAGCGAGGATGAGGTCGTTGATGCGCTTAAGGGCTTGATGATACTCTTTGCGGGCATCAGCGATGTTTGCAATGCGCGCCTTTTGGCAATCGTTCCAGATTTGCTCTGCCTTTGCCCGGGCGCCGTCGATTTCGCGCTGATGTTGAACCCAGTCGGGCACGGCCCCGGCGTTTTTGAGGATTCTGAGAGCGGCTCGCCACTCTGGAGGGATCATCCAGTCGGCGTCGATTTCCATTGGTTTGCCGTGGCCGGGCAGGTTGGCGAATTGGCCTTCCCGCACGGCCTCGTCGATCTTACGTTCGGCTATCAGGCGGATGGCTTGGCCTATGTCGCCGTTCATAAGAGGATTATACTGGACTTACGGCTCTGCGATGGGGTTCACGATGGTGTAGTGAATGTAGTTTGTCTCAATTGGAGCGGGACAGCCGCCGCCCGTAGTAGCAAATCCCATTCGAGTAATGCGCAGCACGCACGATCCGGGCATCTTTGCGTAGACCTGCACGTAGTACGAAGTCCAGGGCGGGGGCGGTCCGGGCACAGTTTCGACCGTTGCCTGGATGATGCTGCCCGTTTGGGGCGGTCCCGGGATGATCAGGGCGTTGCCTAGGGGCACGTCGGCATACCAGCCAATGGTGTGCGCGTGAGTACAGTCAGGGCAAGCATAGGCGCAACTAACGATCGGCAACCAGCCAGTGGTCACTTCGATCGTGCCGGCGAACCGATTGGTCAGAAGGCCTGAGACGGTAACCGCGCCGTCATGGACGCGCAGGGCAGCGGCGTTGGGGGTTCCCGGTGCGGATACCCCGTTGCCGTTTGCCCGCACACCGGCTCCTTCTGGATTGACGCCCAATGAAACGCCCCATGCGCCAAAGTAGGCGTCGTCGTCGTCGGCAGGCGCCACAAAGCCATAGGCTCCGGCCATGGAGGTGCCAAGATTGCCATAGTTGCCGCTTGCGGTATGTCGCCCATAAACGCCGAGGTAGTTGTCCGAAGTTCCATACACGCCGACGCCGTTTTCGCTTCTGCCGTTCACCCCCGTGCTCTCGGTGCCCAGTTCGCCCGTGTTGAAGGTGGACTGGTGTCGGCCATAAGCGCCGACGTCGGGCAGCCCAAGACCTCCGCGATTGCTGGAGGAAAGATTGAGTGCTGCTACGCCGGCGGCAAAGTCGCTAATGCCGTAGACCCCGCTTGAGGTTTGGCTATTGCCGAGCACGCCGAACTGGGTAGCGCTGTTGCCTTGGACGCCATGGCCGTCTGTGCTGCGGCCTAATACGCCTTGATTGTTGCGGGATACTCCAACGACGCCATGGCTGTTCGTGCTGCTTCCAGTAACGCCCACGCCGTTTCGGCTTTCGCCTCTTACCCCGTCGCCTCCTTGAGAAGTGTCGTCTGTGCCCCGCACGCCATAACTGGGCTCGCCGAGGCTTCCAAACGTGCCGCTGTCATTAACGCCATACACCGCGCTTCCAGCGCCCATAGCTCTCGCGCCGATAGCGTGGCCGGCGCCGGTGTTTGTAATGGCGAACAGCGTGATGATGTCGTCTCGGCTTTGAAAGAACGGCAGTCTGAGCTCGCCGGCAGTAGGATTTCCCCATGCTAAGCCGGTCTCTGTCATAGTAACGGCCTGTCCGACCCCTGCGCCAAGCGCATTCAGCTTTGCTATGGACACCGCGCCGTCGGCGAGCATATTGGTCTGCACCCCTTGGTTTGCGATGGAGAACGAATTGCCGGTCAGGCTAAGGCCGGCGCCCGCTGTGTAACTCTGTGCGGGCTGCCATGTGCCATTGCCGACGGAGTCTGACGTAAGGACATAGCCTGCAGATGGGGAAAGGGTGAGTTGAATGCGGCTGGTCTTTATCCCACCGATAAACTCTGCTGCCGGTCCGGAGCC
This sequence comes from Armatimonadota bacterium, assembly GCA_013359125.1. NCBI lineage: Bacteria > Bacillati > Armatimonadota > Armatimonadota bacterium. The sequence goes on from JABWCR010000029.1 coordinate 9,659, forward strand.
TAAGGTTCTGACGACCATTGCAGGGTTCGCGCTGGCCGCGTTGAGCGACTCGAAGTAGGCGGCGTATCCGACGCCGTTGGTGTAAGCGTGGAGCGCGGCCGCACTGTTCGAACTGTTGTCGATCTGAAAGAGACCGGCCCGATCGGCGCCGCGAGTGTAAGCGAAGACGGCCGGCGAAGAGTTAGCCGCGTTGGTCATCTGCACTCGTAGGCCCCAACCCGTGCCGTTTGACAAGACATGAACGGCGGCGTTGGAATTGGTCGGATTGTCTACTTGGAAGAGCGCAGCGCGTCCGGCGCCCTGGGCAGTGATGGAAAAGGCGGTCGATGCGCCCGAATATCCGCCGCTGTAGGGCAGCAGCAGTCGCGAGGCCGTCGGGTGCGACCAAACAAGCCGAGCGCCGTCGAACGTGAGGCTCTGTCCTGCCAGCGCGCCCGATGTTTCGATCGAAAAGGTATTTCCGACCAAGCGAAGACCCTCGCCCGCCATGCCGATGTCGTCGATGCCGTCGGCAAATCCGGACGGGATGCCTGAAAGCCCGCTCCACGGGCTACGACTGGAGAAAAGCGCTGTTGGCGCGTTGGCCAGTTTGATTCTGGGAGACAGAGTCGTGCCGCTGACTTCGATCTGAAGCCATCGGGCGGCGCCATCGAACACGGCTCCAAAGTCTAGGGATGCGCGAAAGAGGCCGTTGGATACGCCCACCCCGTTTCGGGTTACGGTAGGCCCGATTTGAGCGCCGCCTGTCGCTGAATCGTAAAGTCTAAAGGCCATGTCGAAGCTTCCGTTGGCTGGAAGCCCGTTGCTCTTCAAACTGCCTTGAAAGTCGATCTCGGTCTGTCCGAAGGCGCCGAGCGCCGCGACGACGAATAAGACTGTTGCAATGGCGAGTTTCATCGGATTTTCCTCCTCTATTGTGCGGCTATATATTCTAATCCTTTCTTGACGCAAATGTAGCGGGTATAACAGGCTTTACGGAGAGGTGTATGGCAAAGATATCGGACTTGAGTTGGCTGACTGGGCATTGGAAGCGGGAGTTGCCGAACGGCATGGAGGGCGACGAGACCTGGACGCCCGCGACCGGGAGCATGATGGTGGGGGTCGGGCGAACGTTGCGCGGGGGGTCGTTGATCTTCTTAGAGTTTATGCGCGCGCGAGAGACGGAGAAGGGGCTGGAACTGCGGGTTTGGTTTGCTCACAAGGCCGAACTCTCGGGCGGTACGGCATTTGCGGAGAAGTCTTCCAAGCCTGGCGAGATTCTGTTCGAGAATTTGGCAAACGACTTTCCTCAGCGGATTCTCTATCGTTCGGACGGTCGGGATCGGCTTTTTGCGCGAATCGAAGGCGGCAAGGGCAATCCGGAAGAGTTTAAGTTCCGTCGGACGAGATTGGGGTAGAGGGCGGCGGTTCTTCGCCTCTCAGCCTTTTTTCGATTTCCCGTTCGGCTTCGTCGGATTGTCCCGGGTACCAGGTGATGATCCGGTCGTACTTGCGTTGCAATTTCTCTTTTTCGGACCTTAGTTCGTAGATTTTGGCTTCTGCGTCTGCGGCATTGACGCCATGCCTGTGGGCGTCCGCGGTTTGGAGCGCAAGGTTGAGATGGGGCAGTTCGTTGTCGATCTCTCGGATTCGTTTTTTGAAGTGATAGCCTTCGTCCAACCATCCATAGTCGGGAGAATCTTCTTGAGGTATTCGCGCTGCGACGCCCTTTACCCATTGAAGGTCTTCATAGGCGATGTCCTTTCTCAGCCAAGCCTTGAACAACATGAAGCCGAACAGCGAGGGCAGGCCAATTTCAAGAAGTCCCATAAACGCGGTGAGCATGTAGGAAGTAGCTCTCGGTCGGCCTTGTTCGATCATCAGGTCGGCTCTGAAGTAACTGATCGCGGCAATGGCGCCGACACAAGCCAAGAAGATGAGCAGCGTGAAGAACCGAAGGATGCCTGGAGCTCTGTAGTGGCGTTCCAACAAGTAGGCATGCAGCGCCAAGCCCGTACCCATGTGCACGATGCCGCCTATCATGTAGGACGCGACGTCGTCTTGAGTGAATCTGCGGATGGCGGCGGCCGTGAGCATGGCAAACGCTATGGAGACAATGATCAGCGCCATCGTCCAGCCGACCGTGGCTCGTACCGCCGAATCGTATTCTTCTTGGACGTTTTGGCGCATTAGGTTGCCGGCTTGAATGAAGCGCGCGTGATCGTTCTGATCTTGATTGGACGCCATGAGATGCCTCCCTACAGAAATCCCTCTTGCTTCAGCCCGTAGTGCCTGGCAGGTTCTAAAGTTTCGCCTGCGCCGTACAGGGCGACTTTGCCGAACGCTTCTTCGCACTTGGCTCTAAAACGAGATTGGCTTGCTTCCGGTATCCCGTGCATTGCGATTTCTACGCTGTTGTCTTTGGGCGCTCCCCAGGCCATAGCCAGTGGGTCTCGAAACATCTTCGCCGCCATCCCGGGCTGCTTGCAGGGGTCTGGAACGAGATCGGTGTAGCCGACGATGAGTTTCCTCTTGAACCCGGCGTTTTCCGGCTTTATAGCAAACTCAAAGGCTCTTTCCAATGCCGTCGCCACATCCGTCCCGCACCGATGCTCGGCGCCGTCGCTCGATTTATGGCACGGCTTGGGCTTCCATGCGGCATTATAAGCGGCGACAAGTTGATCCCGGTCCTTTTTGAAACCGATGACAGGCACGCTCCTTGGGATTTCTGGGGCGTGATCGCAGGTAACGAACGCGACCTGATCGTTTTCTTTGAGGAAGTCCTTGGTCAGCACGTTCTTGAACTCGTTGCGCCACGATCCAGACCTTGCTTGAGCCGACTCCGTCGGGTCGATGACGACGACCAATAGGAGACCCTTGCCCGCGTTCGGACCAGACGCGGTTCCGCCCCCAGTCCCGTTGCAAGCCTGGTTGCAAACGAGCGCAACAATCGCTAGAACAAGCAGTCCGATTCTCTTCAATGCCCTTTCACCTGCCCTACTATACCTACTACTACATAGTGATCCAGAGTTCCTGCCAATCGACTGCGAATCTTTCAATCGGGGAGCGAAGTTCTGTCCGAAAGCGCGGCGCTTAACTCTTCAAGCGCCCTCTGATCAAACTGATCGAGTTCTGCTTCGGTGCACCGTATTGTCAGGCGTTTGACATCGGCGTCCGTTTGGACTTTTTCAAGTTCTTTAAAGTACGCCGGAGTGATCATATATGCGATTCTGTATGCAGGGCTGTCGCCTTCTCTGGGGATCGTGCCTAAGTATCCGTTCACTTCGCTCCGCGTCAGGTCGGCCCGACGGATGTTACAGACCTCATACTGACGAGTTCGCCCAGACTCGGCCGATTCCAAGAAAACCTCAATGATCGCTTTCTGGCTCTCTTCCTGTTTCTTGAGCGCCTTGCGCGTTTTGAAAGAGTAAGTAGCCGCAATTGTAGCAAAGATGGCTCCGAAGATTCCGATGGGGTCTGCAATCCATCCTAGGCTGCCCAAAAACTCCACTATGCCTTCCATGAGCCACTACTTCAACTAGAAGACATAGAGTTCCTATGTGTGCTTCAATCTTGGAGAAGAAACTGGCTGCGGGAGATGGATTCGAACCATCACTACTAGATCCAGAGTCTAGCGTCCTGCCGTTAGACGATCCCGCAACGACTAACGAATTATACCCTTGCCTGCTACCGAAGCAGCGCGCGCTGGGCCGCCTGGCGATAGGCGTCCCGAACCGCGTTTGCCATCGCGTTGGATGCCGGGCTGGCCTCGTTCATCGGAGGCAAGTTGGGCAACGGATCGAAGTAGGGGTCCTCGAATTCGACTTTCAGTTTCCAACCGAAGTATCGCTCGCCATCGTGGTCGAAGGGGGAAAAGCCGGAATGCTCTCGAACCAAACGAGCCCTTGATTGACCGCCCTGAGGGATGGAATGAAGCAGTTTGTCCGCTTTACCCTTGGCCGAATCGATGGTCAGCGGTTCGATACGGTGGCCGAAAGTCGCGCCCGCCCGCAGATCGATGGCTTCCCAAACAATCTCGATCTCTACCTCTTCGATCGCTCGCGCCACTCGCGAGACCTGGAACATGCGCGAGGCCAAGTTCGTCTCTAATCGCTCGATCTTGCGCATCCAGTCCTCGTGCGCTCGCTTCCACTGTCGCATCCGTTCTCCGCGCTCTCGATCCAACTCTGGCCGAGATTCCAGATAGCCTCTCGGAACTTCCAGCCGCTCTGGATTGGTGTAGGGCTCGATGGCGTCCTTTTCGGACAAAATCGGCTCGCCGGGCGTTCGATAAGGCGTGTACTCCCATTCGGCTTTGCGATCAACCGACTTCAGGCGCACAAAGAGCAGCGCCTCGGCGTTTTGGGTCATTTCGGACACCTCGGCCGGGCTCATCCGAGCGATCTGATCGACTTCGGTTATACCGCCCAAAGCAGGCGCGGAACCCTTGTCCAGCATTCTGACGCCGCGGAAACTTTGGCGGAGTTCGCCCATGATGCGCGTTACGGCATTCTTGGGCAGGTAACCGGTATCCCCGGCATCGATCACGACGGCCATTCGTCGCAGGCCGCGCAAGTCGGGTACTGAATCCTTGACGACCGTCGTATTGCCGACGTAACCAGCCTTGCCGAATCGTGCCAGCGCAGGGACCCAAAGGTCGGCGCTCGGTACCGATAGGCAGGCGATGGTATGGCCGTTGCTCATCGTGGCGCCCAAGATGCCGTATTCGTTCGGCGCGGTTTTTTCGAAAGCCGCGTATTGCGATCCGATGATGTTGCGCATGGTGGGCGTGGCGCGCGCGGCGCCATCGCGGGTCAAGAAGTAGATTTGGTTGGAGTTTTCCAGCCGGTGCGAGTTCTCAAACGTTTGGCCCGGGGCGATCTGCTTCCAATCCAGTTCTGGCCGGCGCTGATTGACAAATCCCTCGATCCACTCGCGCACGGCGGGCACGCGGGCGGCTTCCGGGTCGACGACCGCGGTCCAAACCTTCACGTCCCATTCGTTGCGGCTTTCCAGAGGCTTCTTGTTGCTGTAGGCGACTTCTGTCCAGCATCGCTCGATCGCCTTCTGTATAGAAAAATCGCCCGGAGCATAGACCACGATCCAAAGCTGATTGGGTTTGCGAGGCTGGAGGTATTGCCACATCACGCGGTATCCGGCCTTGGCTTTGGGCAGTCGCGTCAGGTCCATGCGTCCGCCGATCGCTTCGTTCATGCGCTCTAACAGGGGCTTGGGCGTCTGTAACGTGTCGATCAAGAAGATGCGAGCGCCTGGTTGGTCGACGCTGGACCGAAGTTGCGTTACGTCGTTCCATCCCGTTCGCTTCAAGGCTCGGCGCGCTTTGCCGGGCTGGGTTGTCAGAACCAGGTGGCTCCAAACCTCGTCCGACGGCCCGGTCCACACGATCGCGGGCGTATCGGTTACGACTGGCAAATTGCCGACTAAATAGTCTCCGCCGCGCCCTAACTGGGCTGCGCCCATCGATAGGACGCCCATCGTTACTGCCGTTATGAGGGTCATTCGCGCGATCTTCAAGGCCGTTTTCCTCCAACTCTCACCGCTTTGCCTAAGGATAGTTCAGGGGCGACCGAAATTATACCAGCCACCCCTATTTATTCTGGCTTTGGCACGCCCGTTTCGCAGGTTGACGGTTGCGCTTTAGATCGCCTTACCAGCGGAGGTGACGATTTGAAACTGTTCGACCGAATAAAACGCAGGCCGTTGACCAAGGAGCTTGCGCCGAGCGGGATCGTCTCGACCGGAGAGCGACTGCCCAAGTGGAACGGCGACGAACTGATCGCCAAGCACGGTTATGCTATCTATGAGAAGATGAGCCAGGACGCGCACGTTAAGGCCTGTTTGAACGCCAAACGGTATGCCCTGCTCAGCGTCGGATGGCGCATTGAGGCGGCGGACAAATCGATTCTGGCTCAAAGAGCGGCGCGGTTTTGCCAGGACGCGCTCAATCAGATCGAGGGCGGGTTGAGGACCGTGCTTTGGAACGCGCTGGACGCCTTGAGCAAGGGTTTTAGCGTTCAGGAGACGATCTTTGCGCAGTCTGGCAGCGCTCTCGTCATCCGTACGACGAAAGCGAAAGACCCGTCTGCGTTCGTGTTCGAGACGGATGAGTTTGGCAACATCCTCGCCTTGCGCATGACGACGCCGGACGGTCGCACAATCGATTTGCCGCCCGAAAAGTTCATCGTCTATCCCTTTGGGGTCAAGTACGAATCGCCCTATGGCGAATCGGATCTAAAAGCCGCTTACAAGCATTGGTTCGCCAAAGATCGCCTTATCCGGTTCTGGAACGTTTACTTGGAGAAGTTTGCGACGCCAACTCTGATCGGCACGTATCAGCGCGGCTTGCCTCCGCAACTGCAGTCTGAATTGTTGGAGGCTTTGGAGCGCGTGCAACAAGAAACAGCCATCGTAACTCCCGAGGAGGTGCGAATTCAGGCTTTAGAGATCGCTCAGCATGGCGCCGGGGCGTACAAAGAGGCATTGGCCTTTCACAACGCGGAGATCTCTAAGTCCATTTTGGGCGAGACTTTGACGGTGGACGAGGGACGGACGGTGGGCAGCCTTGCGCTAGGTCAGGTGCACATGGATGCTTTGGCCGCGCATCTTCGTTCCATCCGGCTCGATTTGGCGGATCGTGTGGCGGCGCGACAAATTCTCAAGCCTCTGATCGAACTCAACTTGCCTGGAGCGCCGGTCCCTCGCTTTGAATGGGAAGAATCGACCCGCTGGACTTGATAATATCGCGCTCAAGTGTCATAATATCCCATGGCTAATTTTTGGGAACTCCAAGGCGCTCTGACTCGTTAGACAAAGGGCGTAGCGATAGAGCCAAGAATCAAACGGAGGCGCAAAGGATAATATGGCAAAAACAGTAGGAATCGACTTAGGCACCACTAACTCGGTCGTGGCCGTCATGGAAGGCGGCGAGCCGGTCGTCATCTCAACGGCGGAGGGCAGTCGGCTATGCCCGTCGGTGGTCGCCTTTACCAAGGGCGGGGAGCGATTGGTCGGGGCGCCGGCCAAGCGTCAGGCGGTCGTCAACCCTGAGAACACGATCTTTTCGGTCAAGCGATTCATGGGGCATCGATTGGACGAAGTTTCGGAAGAGTCTAAGAGAGTGCCTTACAAGATCGTTGCCGACTCGAAAGGCGACGTTGCGATCGAGATTCCGGCGGTCGGCAAGCCGTTTCGACCGGAAGAGATTTCGGCCATGATCCTGCAGAAGCTAAAGCAGGATGCAGAGGCCTATCTGGGCGAGCCGGTAACTCAGGCCGTTATCACCGTTCCGGCCTACTTTAACGACGCTCAGCGCACCGCGACCAAGAACGCGGGCGAGATCGCGGGCTTGAACGTGCTTCGGATCATTAACGAGCCGACGGCGGCCGCGCTGGCCTATGGATTGGATAAGAAGAGCAACGAGACGATTCTCGTCTTCGACCTGGGCGGCGGGACGTTCGACGTTTCTATTCTCGAGGTCGGCGACGGCGTTTTCGAGGTCAAGTCCACATCGGGCGACACGCATTTGGGCGGCGACGACTTTGATCAGCGAGTCTTAGAGTACGTCGCCGACGACTTTAAGAAGTCCACCGGCATCGACTTGCGTCAGGACGCCCAGGCAATACAGCGTTTGAAGGAAGCCGCCGAGCGCGCGAAGATCGAGCTTTCCAGCACGATCAGCACCAGCATCAATCTGCCTTACATTACGGCAGACGCATCCGGCCCCAAACACTTGGACATGAGCCTCACGCGGTCGAAGTTTGAGGAGCTTTGCGCCGATCTGATCGAACGCACCAAGGAGCCGTTCTTCAAGGCGATCGAAGACGCCAAGCTGAAGCCGACCGACATCGACGAGGTGATTTTGGTAGGCGGTTCGACGCGCATTCCGGCCATTCAAGAGATGTTGCGCAAGGTGATCGGCAAGGAGCCTCACAAGGGCGTCAACCCGGACGAGGTCGTTGCGATCGGGGCGGCTATCCAGGGCGGCGTGCTGGCGGGCGAGGTGAAGGATGTCGTGCTTTTGGACGTTACGCCTCTTTCGTTGGGCATCGAGACCAAAGGCGGCGTGTTTACCGCGCTGATCGAGCGCAACACGACGATCCCTACTCGCAAGAGCCAAACCTTTACGACCGCGGACGACAATCAGACGCAGGTCGAGATCAAGGTCTTGCAGGGCGAGCGCCCGATGGCGAGCCAGAACAAGATGATCGGCACGTTCAATCTGGACGGCATACCGCCTGCGCCGCAGGGCATTCCACAAATCGAGGTCTCGTTCGACATCGACGCGAACGGAATTTTACAGGTGAGCGCAAAAGATACAGCGACCGGCAAAGAGCAGTCGATCAAGATCACCGGCTCGGGCAATCTGAACAAGGAAGAGATTCAGCGGATGGTCAGGGAGGCTGAGGCCAACGCCGCCCAGGATGCTAAGTTCAAGGAAGACGCAGAGACTCGAAACAAGGGCGATCATCTGGCGCACAGCGCAGAGAAGCTTCTGCGCGAACAGGGCGAGGAGATGACCCAAGACGAGCGCATGAACATCGAAAACCTTGCGCGCGACCTGAGGACTGCCATCCAGAACATGGAGATGGAGTTGGTCCGATCCAAGATGAGCGAGCTGGAGCAGGCAGTCTATGCGGTTACGGAGCGGCTCTACAAAGAGAAGTCTGAGAACGCGCAAGAGCCGACCGACACCAACGGACGAGAAGAGGCCGAAACGAACGCGGACGATGTGATCGACGCGGAGTTTCAGCAGAACTAGGCTCGAGGAGCTTGACGCGCCATGACGGGATACAAGGACTACTACGCCGTTCTGGGTGTTAGCAAAAAGGCGACCGAACGCGAGATTAAGGCCGCCTTCCGCAAATTGGCGCGTCAATACCATCCCGATGTCAACCCCGGCAATGCCGAGGCCGAATCCAAGTTCAAAGAGGTCAACCAGGCTTACGAGGTTCTGAGCGACCCGGAGAAGCGCAAAGCCTACGATCGCTATGGCGAGCAGTGGGAGAATATCCAGCGCGCCGGTCGTCAGCCGTCCGGAGAGGCGTTTGGCGACTTTGGCTTTCCGTTTAAAGACTTTTCGGAGTTCATCGAGAGCCTGCTGAACAACCATCGTCAGACGGCTGCGCAGTATCCGCCCCAGGATGTGGAGCAGTCGATCACGATATCGCTGGAAGAAGCGATTCGGGGAGCGAACAAGAGCCTGATACTCAATTTGGACGAGGCCTGCCAGATCTGCCAAGGCATGGGTCAGACCAAAGCGGGCGCGCGCCGTTGCGATGCATGCGGCGGAACGGGCCGAGGCCGATTCAACGTGCTCGGAGTCAACATGACTTGCCCGGAGTGCGGCGGTACGGGCAAGATTGGCGAACGATGCGCGGATTGCGGCGGCCTTGGCGTAACGCGACAAACTCGCACGCTTTCTGTGCGAATCCCGCCCGGAGTGCGAGACGATCAGAGGATTCGCCTAGCCGGCCAAGGCATTGCGGGCGGCAATGGCAAGCGCGGAGACCTCTATCTTCGAGTGCGAATCCAGCCGCATCCGAAATTTGAGCGTCGCGGAGAGCACTTGCACACAGAGGTCGAAGTGGATTATCTGACGGCGCTGTTGGGAGGCGAGATCAACGTGGAAACGCCGACCGGCAGCGTCAAGATGAAGGTGCCTGCTGGATCACAGAGCGGGGCTGTGTTTCGCCTCTCGGGACAGGGCATGCCAAAAGATAAAGAGAAGCGAGGCGACCTGTATGCTCGGTTGCGCATCAGCGTGCCGCGACGTCCCGGAGACGAAGAGAAGCGGCTGTTAGAGCAGATCGCCGCGGCTCGCAAGAAAGGGTAAAGCAATGTTGATACGATTCCAATTAGAAGAAGCGTCGGAAGAGCCGGTCTTTATGATCGGGGTGGCCGCCAGGCTGTGCGGCCTGCATCCTCAGACCTTAAGACTGTACGAGCGGTTAGGGCTGATTCAGCCTTTGCGCCGCGGCGCCCAAAAGCGGCTCTATTCACAAGCCGACATCGTTCGCCTAAAACGCATCCAACATTTGACGCAGGACTTGGGCGTCAATCTGGCCGGGGTCGATATCATCCTTCGCTTGCTCGACCGGATCGACAAAATGGAGAGCGAGATGGAGGAGCTGGTCCGTGCGACCAATGCACGAATGCGAGAGTTAGTGAAGCAGCATAAGCTTCCAGTGGAGTTCAGCAAGCTCGAGATTCGGTTGGAACGAGCCAACTCCGAGCCTGAGAAGTGACCAGACTATCGACCAGCGCCGCTGAGACGGAACAGGTCGGATTTGAAATGGCGCAGGCAATATTCTCTCCTGCTTTCGTTTGCCTGTATGGCGAGTTAGGGGCGGGCAAGACGACCTTTGCAAAGGGATTTGCGAGAGGGCTTGGGGTCGGCGAGACCGTTCGAAGCCCCTCCTTTGCGCTAATCATGGAATATCCGAGCTCGAAGGGTCGGTTTCTGCACGTCGATCTTTATCGACTAGAGGATTCGGCTCAGATTTTGAACCTGGGGTTAGACGAGTTGGCAGAAGGGGCTATCGTGCTTGTCGAGTGGGCCGATCGTTTAGGCGATCGATTGCCGACTGAACGTATTGATGTTCGGATCAAAGTCTTGGGCGACGATCGGCGCGAGATAGAGATCAGCCCGTCTGTTCCTTAAAGAAGCGCGCGATCATCTTGCTGGCGTCGGACGGCCACTCGTGCCCGCCGTTAAACTCGTGAATAATGACCGGGTTCTTGCCGTCCTTCGGCGCGTTGCGCAGGTAGCCGGGTGCCCATTCGTCCGCTTTGGGCTCGCATCGGTTTAGGCGGATCATGGCTTCGCGCAGTCGCCGCGCGGTCGCTATGTCGACCAACGCATCGCTCTTTCCATGGATGATCAGAAGCGGTTTGGGCGTCTTTGCTTGCTGAGCGAATCGAGCGCCGCCTCCTCCCGCTTCGGCAAAGGCGGCAAACTCTTTGGGGCGCTCCTTAAGGAGCAAGACGGTGAAGAGCCCGCCGTTCGACATCCCGCACGCGCATCGCTTTGTAGCGTCTATTCGGTGGCGTTTGTTCAATTCGGTCAGCAGGGCGTCGACGAAGGCGAGATCGCGGCCGCCGTCTTCCTCCGGCGAGTGCTGCCAGCCGTTGGCCGTGCGGCGGCTGACCGGTCCGTAGTTGGGCAAGCCTTGCGGATAGACGACGAGCCAACCTTTGAGATGTTCGTGCAGTGCGAACTTGCGGGCAGCGGCCTCGGCCGTGCCGCCATGACCGTGAAAGACGAAAGCCATAGCGCCGCTCGGCTTGTCGGGAACGTAGGCGACGGCTCTTCGCTCTTTGTCGCCGACCTTGAGCCGGATCTGTTCGGTCTTGTGGTTCATGATGGGTTGGACGAATGTCGATCGCAGAGGTTCGATAAGTGGCGAGAAGCATACCCAGGAAGAAGTCGGGCAGCCATCGAAAGTATTGTCGATGGAATCTAAGTATGGGCAACCATGGAATCGAGAAGAGTTGATCCTTGCCCTTGCTTTGTATTGTCAGATACCATTCAGTGCAACTAGTGCCAAGAATCCACGCGTGCAACTGCTTGCGGAGCGGCTTGGAAGGACACCGGCATCGGTCGCTCGGAAGCTAGGAAGCTTCGGGTCGCTGGATGAGCGTCTTGCCCAGAAAGGTATCAGCGGACTGCCGCACACGAGCCGTTTAGACAAGGAAGCCTGGGAAGCGTTCAAGCACGACCTCGGTTCTCTGGCAGTAATGGCGCACGTGGTCGAGAAATCGCTTCACATACCGACCGGCGAGACTGAAGGCCGGAGAATGACTAAGACTCGGCTCGTTCAAGCGTTTTTTCGGCAGGCGGTACTCAGTGGATACAACTATGCATGCTGTGTTACGGGCATCGATGAGCCAGGTTGTTTGATCGCTTGCCACATAGTGCCCTGGAGCGCAGACCCAAGGAACCGCGCCAACCCTTCGAATGGATTGTGCCTGAGCGCTACGTTCGAGCGATTGTTCGATTGCGGCCTGATGACCGTAACGGCCACTTTGCGGGTGCGTTTCGCTTCTCAGATGAAGGCCGGTTCAAGTGCGCCGGTTGAGGAGCATATATTGAGGTGCGAAGGCAAACAGATTCAGATGCCCACTCGATTTTGTCCAGACGCGAGCTTTCTATCGTGGCATCGAGAGAATGTGTTTAGGGATAGATTCCCCCATCAGGTACAATTCTGTTCCCCATGAACCGGTAGCTCAGGCGGCAGAGCAACGGACTTTTAATCCGTGGGTCGAGGGTTCGAGTCCCTCCCGGTTCACTCGCAACACACAAGCAGGATTCCCATCCAAGGCGCAGAAACATTCCTATTCGGAGGGGCAAGTTTGGCCGGAGTCCGATTTAGCAAAATCACGAAGAAGTTCAAGTCCGTCGTCGCCGTAAACGAACTGGACTTGGAGATCAGAGATCAGGAGTTTATGGTGCTTGTCGGGCCCTCGGGTTGCGGCAAGACCACTGCGCTTCGTATCATCGCCGGATTGGAAGAGCCGACGGGCGGCGAGATCGCCATCGGCGACCGCGTGGTCAACGACGTTTCGCCCAAAGACCGCGACGTGGCTATGGTCTTCCAAAACTACGCCCTCTATCCCCACATGACGGTGTTGGAAAACATCGCGTTTGGCCTTCGATTGCGAGAGATGAAGAATTGGGCCTGGCAGCTGAGCCATTGGGGAGAGTCGCGCCGCATTCGCCAAGATATCGACCGGCGCGTGCAAGAAGCGGCCAAGATGCTGGGATTGGATCAGTTGCTTCATAGGCGGCCGAAGGAACTTTCCGGCGGTCAGCGCCAGCGCGTGGCTCTGGCGCGGGCCATCGTGCGCAAGCCAAAGGTGTTCTTGATGGACGAGCCGCTGTCGAACTTGGACGCCAAGTTGCGGGACCAGACCCGTGCCGAACTAAAGAAGCTCCAAGAGAATCTCGGCGTTACTACGGTCTACGTTACGCACGATCAGAAGGAGGCGATGACGCTCGGGACGCGCATCGCCATCATGAAGGACGGCGTTTTACAGCAGTGCGACGATCCCGAAACGGTCTATCGGAAGCCGACCAACATGTTTGTAGCAGGTTTTATTGGCAGCCCGCAGATGAACTTTTTTGACGCCACGGTTGTTGAGGAGGGCGGGTCGCTTTGGGTCGTTGCGGGCGGTTTTCGGGTAGCGGCGGCAGGCAACGGCTCGGTTCGATCGATGGTCGGCAAGCCAGTGGTGTTCGGCGTTCGACCTCAGGATTTGACGGCGGTCGGTTCGGGCAGCGATGCGGAGACGCTGCAGGCCCAGGTCGATGTCGTCGAACCGCACGGCGATCGGACCGATTTGCACTTGATGGTCGACGGCTCGCGCTTCGTGGCTCAGGTCGATCCTTCGGTGAAGGCGAACGAAGGCGATACGTTGACTCTCAAGGTCAATTTGGAGCGCTCGCACCTTTTTGACAAAGAGACAGAAGCCGCGGTCTATTAGCCTTCCATGTACCGTTTTGCTCGCCGCTGTATGGCCTGCGAGTTCGAACTGTGCATCGATGCGCCATCTCGGCAGTCTGCGATGGAGATGGCCGAGGAGGTTTGGGAACTCATCGCGAGTTTTGAGAAGCAGATTTCTTACTTTCGGCCCGATAGCGATATTGCGTTCATCAATGCTATGGCCGCGAAGGAGCCTGTGCAGCTTGAGCCGGGGCTTTTTGGGCTGATCGATCGTTGCGTCGAGCTTTCCAGACAGACGAAGGGCGCGTTCGACATCACGGCGACGCCCCTGTTGCGGATTTGGGGAATACTCGATCGCGCGCCGCGGTTGCCCAGCGAAGAGGAGATCCATCAGACCCTTGAGATGGTTGGATCTGATCTTATTCTGCTGAATTCCGAGGGAAGATGGCTTTACTTTGCCCGCCCCGGCATCGAGATCAGCCTTGGCGCTATCGGAAAGGGCGAGGCAGTCGATCGAGCAATGGCAAGGCTCAAGGAACTGGGCGCAGGCTCGGCGTTGGTCAATGCGGGCGGCAGTTCGATGGCAGCCTTTGGAATCGGACAGCCCGTCTCCATAGATGGCAAAGAAGTTGAACTGAAAGACCAATCGCTCGCTGTGTCTGGCGCGGCCGAAGCGACCTTTGTGCTGAACGGCGAGCAGTTCTGCCACCTCGTTGATCCGCGCACGGGCCGCGCCTTAGCGCCCATGCCAAACGTCTGCGTTGTTGGCGACAGCGCGGCAGATGCCGAAGCCTGGTCGACCGCGATCGCCGTTGATCCCGGTCTGTCCGACGCCGCATCCCAGGCGGGCTACGCTCTCTGCGGTAAAATGGGCGCTCAATGAAGCGCAATCTTATTTATGTTTTGGCGGTGGTCGCGGTTGCTGTATTTGTCTATTTGATGATGGGCGGGCCAATGGTTGCGCCAAGTCAGAAAGCGGCGGTTCAGTTTGTAACGCTGCTGAACGAGAAGAAGTACGACGAGGCTGGCACAATGATCTCCGAGCACCTGCCCGAAGACAAGAAGGATTTCAAACTCCTTTGGATGAGGGCGATGGACAAGTGGGGCGAGCCGGCCAAGTTCAATCCGATCGAAGAGGTGGACGGGCAGACGGTCATTCCGCATCCGAACGCCTCGCAATCCAAGCGTGTCGAGTTCGAAGTTCGCGGCTATAACAGCAACGGCTACCTGGCGATCTTCATTGCGCCCGAGAATGGCGGCTGGAAGGTGTTCGATTACGCTCTTAACTAGAAGGTGAAGGCGTAGGTCGTGCTAAAGAAAAGTCGCTTGGCCAGGATGCCGATCTGCAGCCTGAGCGCTTCGTCGCGCGCGTATCTCAATCCAGCGTTGAATTGCCGACCGTCCCACTCGCCGATCACGGAAACTTTGTAACTGAAGAGAATCTCCGCGCCTCCTATAAACTCCTCGCGAAAGACGCCCGACCCATAGCCTCCGTGCACTCGCAGGCCGACCACCTCTCGCTCTTGCATTCCAGAAGTTGGCGCCAGTTCGGCAGATGCGACGACGAAAAAAGTCTGGTTGATCGCATCGATCGCGTCGATAATGCCGATGCCGACCTCGATGTTCTTGAAGTTGGCCGGGATGACGTTGACCTTGCCATTGGCAATGCTCTTGTTGCTCATACCGGTTCGATCGATGTAGGCGCCGCCGACCTCGATGCTGTCGATCAGGCCATAGTTGGCGGATACGCTCTTGTTTTCGGCAAAGAAGGTTCCCAAGGTAATCCGGCCTTGAGTAGCGACGTAAGCGTGCGGCACGGTGATCAGCCCTGTCGGGCCATAAAACGTGTTGACTCGCGCTCGGAGGATGTCGTTCTGGATCGACTGTGGTTGGCGGACAGGAGGGGGCGTCAGTCGGATGTCTCGCGTGTCCAATTCGAATCGCGGCGGGGGATCTTGCGCGAAAGCGGCGCCGACAACAGCAACAAGCAAGACGGCTACAATCCTTTTCATAACGTCCCTCCTTGGCTACGGTCTCTTTTTAGGATACCTTAACGCACGATCAGCTGCTTGGCGAGGCTCTCGGCCTGTCGGGCATAGTCGATGCCTTCGGCCAGCCACCGAGCCGATTCCTGCGGGCTGTGAAAGCCCATGCTGTTTTCGGAAAAGACAAAATCCCATCGGATTTGGGCGCGGCGATGGAGTTTTTGCGCTTCGGCCAGTTTCTCGTCCGGTATGCCGCTCTCTCGGCAAGCCTTGATCGCCGCAATGGCGTCTACCAAGGCGATCTCTATCCGGTTCAAAAGCGACTTTGTGCGATCCTGGATGGCCAGCACGCGCTCGGACAGCTCCTGTTCGGGCCATCGGTGGCAAGGTTGGCAGGCGGCGGCCACGTTCAGCATAGGGCTTCTAACCCAGTGGTCGGAATACTTGCGCGATCCGATGCGTTGATAAGGCATGTGGCAGTCGGCGCAGCTGACATCGCTTCGGGCGTGAATGCCGGTGCTCCAAAACTCGAACTCCGGGTGCTGAATTTTGATCAGTTTTGCCCCGGTGTCCGGATGAATCCAGTCGTAGAAGCCCTTTTCGTCGTAGAACTTCTCGATATCGTCCAGGTTGAGCCCCTTGTCCCATGGAAAGTGCAGGATGGGGTTGTCCTTCTTCTCAAAGTAGTACTCGACGTGGCACTGGCCGCACACATAAGTTCGCTTCTGCTGGCGGGTTGCTTTGCCTAGGTCGACTCCTCGTCGCTCCATGACGGCCAAGAACGCGGGATTGCGCGGGGTCAGTTCCATAGTCTTAGGGTCGTGGCAGTTGAGACAGCTGATGGGGTTGTCGGCATGGGCGACGAGGTCTTTCATGGGCGTATTGAAAAATTTTTCGGCGCCCATCTCGTTCCACATCTTGACGGTGTCGCTGCTTTTGCAACTGAGGCAGGTGCCTGGCTTCTTGTCTCCAAGCCTCTTGATCTTTTGAACGTCGACCACCGACCAACCGTGGCCGCGCTCCTCATTGTATTCGACGCTGAATGGGTAACCTGCGTAAAGAATCTTGATTCGCGGGTTTTCGGCGATCTTGTCTATTGGTTTGCTGCCGCCGTATTTGGTTACGGCCGTGTCTTCGGTCGTGCGCTTCCAGCGATCCCATTGGTTGGGGAAGTTGACGCCCCAGACGGCTGGATCGGTCTCGAACTCGCCGATCTGTTGAATGCCGGTCATTCGTTCCCGACCCTCGGCCTTTCGTTCGAAGATGTTGACGACCAGCGCCAGCACTAGGGCAGTCAGCACGCCCGAAACGACAAAAACCAACGGATACTTAAATCGACTCACGATTTCCCTCTCAATGAATTATTCTCATAGCCTATGAAATCCTCGGCTATGGCACGACAGGCAATCGAGCTGTCCGTCGTTCGTTGGATGAATAGAGTCGACCAAATCAGAATGGCACCGAATGCAGTTGTCCTGGACGACCTTCTGGTTGCCAGGCGTAATGCGTATCGGCTCCTTAAAGTTGCCCAGCGTGAAGTAGGCGCTGTGGCGAAATCCGTTGCCGGCCTTCACCCAATATTTGGCGAACGGGGTCTTAGGCGTATGGCAATCGTTGCAATTGGCAAAGGCGCTGTGGCTTGAGTTCAGCCAGGAATCGTGCTGCTCGTTCATTATGTGGCAGTTGATGCATGCGTTGGGGTCGTCGGACATATAGGAGTAGCCGCGCGCATAGACAAAGGTGAAAGCGGCACAGCCGAAGAAGACGCCAAGACTGATCGTTGCCAGCAGTTTAATACGGCGCTTGCCCATATTGACTGTAAGGGTTCTGCGCTACAGGAGAGGTTTCCTGCAAGGCTCGGACCAGCCTTGCAGGAAGAGGTTCGACTAGAAGTTCTGGATGTCGGCGATGCAGGTATCCGGAACGCCGTGCAGGTCGCCAAAATGAGGCGAACTGCCGGGATGCGGCACGCACTCGAAGTGCTCTTCGCGATAGGGATATTCGGTAAATCCACAAGCGCGTCGAACGTTCTCGGGCACTCTGATCTTCCAATCGTAGTAGTTGGGTCGGGTAGTGTACTCGGCATAGTTGCGGCAACCGGCTTGCACAGGGCCGCCGTTTGGCAAGCCGTTATATGGGAACCACTTGGCGTGGCCATCGATCATGGCGATGTTTTGTCCGCCTGTGTGACGGGGCCAAAGCTCCCACTTATACCAGTAGTCCACCCAGCCGCCGGTCGATTCGGTGCGGTTGTAGCGACGAGGGAAGTAGCCGTCCATAAAGGCGATGGTGTCAGCCGGGCGCGGAACCTTGGCGTCGTATTGAGGCGGGTAGTTTCGGGTAACCAATCCGCGGGTGATGACCATACCGAACAATCCGAGATTGGGCGTAAAGGCGACATAGCGGAAGGTGCCGGCCGGTCGGCAAGAGCCGCATCGTCCCATAATGTACTGGAACAGACTGCCGGTGAACTGGTTGGCCTTGTAGTTGCCGCTCCAGTCCTGGCCGCCGTTGCCCGTGGGATAGCTGGGGCAAAGGAAAACGCCCTCGCTCTTTACATAGGGATGGATGACGTCCCACAGGAAGGTCATACGGATCACGTTGCCGTCGAGCGGCGAACTGACCGCAACGGGATTGCAGCCTTCATAGTCTTGAGAATACATCAAGATCGCTTTGACCGACTGGTTTTGATTGCTGAGACAGACGGTCTGTCGGCCCTTCTCGCGGGCCTGGGCAAAGACAGGGAAAAGGATCGCTGCCAAGATCGCGATAATGGCAATGACGACCAAAAGCTCGATCAGCGTAAAGCCGCGAAGTCGTTTCAAGATAAGGCTCCTCCTGGTACTCGTTCTATATTATAATCGGAAATTCCGGGTTCCTGCAACCTTTAGAAAAAAAGTCCAGAATCAATGCAGGAATCTGCGCAGTGCGGCCTTGATCTCTTCGGTCTGCTCGGCGTCCTCAAATTGGGCGCAACCGTTCCCATCGGACTCTTGTTGAAGCACGCACGTTTGGATGTGTTCGGAAAGCAACAAGACGCCTACCTGATCCAATGCGGCGCGAGCGGCATAGTATTGTTGCAACAGTTCCGAGCAGGGGCGGGCGTTGTCGATCATGCGCTGAAGGCCATTGATTTGGCCGGTTACTCGGTTCAGCCGCTTCTTGGCCGTGTTTGCCGTCTCGTTCTTCATGCTAACGACGATTATACTTGATGCCGCGAGGTATACTCCCCCTCAGTATGCGGCAAGGATTGACCATCACCGCGACCGTGGTCGGGGCGCTGGCCTGTACGGCCTGTTGCTGGGGGCCGCCGGTCGCCATTGCGCTGCTGGGCACAGGCGCAGGCTGGCTCAGCGCGCTAGAGGCTTACGAGCCTTATCTTTTGGCATTTACGGCATTGCAGCTAGGTATTGGCTTTTATTTGGCCTATCGACCTGTCAAAGGCGTTTGTCCTCGTCATGCGAAGATCGATCCGGCGTTCAAGCGGCGGCTGACCATCGGCATCATGTGGGGCATAACGGTCTTTGTTGTGCTTCTCAACATTTGGAGCCATGCTCGACAACTCCACTGATTGCGGGTAGACTCCTTCCGTAAGAATGTCCAAGATTCTGCTGTTTGCGCTGGTCTTTGTCGTACTATTCCTTCTTTATCGTCGGTTTTCCGGCCAGGCTTACCAGGGGTTGCCTGCCACCGAACTCAAAGCGCTGACCGACCGGCTCAACCAGAGAAGGCACACGCTGTTGGAAGAGATCGAACATGTGGACGGCTATGCCGACCTGATCGCCGATCCGCCGGACGCTACATTGATGCGCGAGCGGCGGGAAAGCGCGATCAGAAAGTACGAAGAGGCCGTGAATATACTCGATCGCGCCAAGACTTCCAGAGACCTCGACCGAGTTTCTATGCTTTTTGACGAGACGCGAGCGGATTTGACGATCTGTCGCGAGGTAATCGATCGATTGACGGGCGCCGAGGCTCCCCCATCGACCGAAGAAACCGAGCAGCCGACCCCCGAAGATCGGTGCCACTATTGCGGGTCGCAGGCTCATGAGCAAGCGACCGTAACGACCGATGGCGCGCGGCAGAAGGTGTGGGTTTGCAGCAACTGCCTTAATGAGATAAGAGACGGTCGCACGCCGACCATGAGGGCTTGACATGGAGAGTTGCCTCTTTTGCAAGATCGCCTCGAACGAGTTACAGGCCGACGTGCTGTTTGAGACGGAGCACGTGGTGGCTTTCAAGGACCTGAACCCACAGGCGCCGGTCCACTATTTGGTAATACCCAAGAGACACTTTGCCCATCTGTCGGCGGCGACCGAGCAAGAAGAAGGCGTCCTTGGTGGGTTGATGCTCGCTTGCGCGAGAGTGGCCAAAGAGACCGGCATTGAGCAGGACGGGTATAGGGTAGTGTTGAACACGAACAGTCAGGCGGGACAGAGCGTTTACCATATCCATGCGCATGTGATGGGGGGACGATCCATGCGCTGGCCGCCCGGATAATTAGGCATCAACTGGGGGACGAAATATCGATGAAGCGCATTGCGTGCGGTTGTTTGGCGCTGTTTGCCGTCGCTTCGATCTTGGGCTACTACTTTGTCAGCCGTGCGGCGCGCACCGCTGTTCGGCCAGCAGTCGAATACGAAGTTCGTAAAGGCGACTTTGTGGTCGATGTATCGGAGTCGGGCGCGATCGAGCCGATTCGGGTTGTAGAGATCAAGTCCAAAGCCTCAGGACGCGTGGCTGCTCTGAAGGTCGAAGAAGGCGACATCGTCGAACCGGGGCAGTTGCTCGCTCAGATCGACCCGAGAGAGATTCAGGAACAGGTCGATCAAGGCCGCGCGCAGACCGAGATCGCCGAGGCGGGCACAAGAAAAGCCGCCATCAGCTTCGAGATTCAGGAGATCGAGGCGAGAACGCAGTACGAACAAGCAAGGTTGAGGTTGGAACAGGCAAAGAAAGAGCTAGACGTTCAGCCGGCATTGACCACCAGCAGTTTGGTTGCGGCACGATCGAATTTGGAAGCGGCGAAGCAAGCCCGAGACATGCTGTTGAATGTTACTCAGCCGCAACAGAGCGTCGAATTCAAAACAGCGGTCGATGATGCGGAGGCCGCTTTGGCCGAAGCTGAGCGAAACTTGACGAGAGCGCATAACCTGTTCTCGCAGCAGCAGTTGGACGCCGCAAAGACCGCTCATGTTGCCGCTAAATCTAGGTTGGCCGCCGCGCGCGAGCGGTTGAGCCATTTGGACGCTCAGCAGAGACTTGACCGCGAGAGCGCGCAATCTCGGCTGGAAGCGGCAGAAGCCGAGTCTAAGCGCGCTGAGGCGGGCAAGATCCAGGATGAGATCAAGCGGAACGACTATCTGAGCGCTCAACAGGCGGTGCGTTCCGCAGAGGCCCGATTGCGACAGATCGAATTGGCCAAGCTCGACATGAAGCAAAGCGAGGCATCGCAAAGACAGTCGCAATCGTCGTTCAAGAACTTGATGATCCAGTTTGGCGAGACAGACCTTCGCAGCCCCATGCGCGGGGTCGTTACCAAGCGGTATCGCGAGGTTGGCGAGTTGGTGATGTCGGGCACGGCAGGATTCGGCGAGGGGACTCCGGTTATGCAGGTGGCCGATTTGAGCAAGATGCGAGTGAAGCTTTACTTGAACGAGCTGGATGTGCCCAAGATCAAGCCTGGGCTAAAGGTGGAAGTGAAGGTGGACGCGGTCAAGGATCGAAAGTTCGAAGGCCGGGTAGAGAAGGTGGCCCCGGCGGCCGAGACGAGCGGGCAAGAGATAGACTTTCGGTCTCGCAGCACCGTCGTGCGGTACGTTGTCGAGGCATTGATCGACAATCCCGATGCTCGGCTTCGTCCGGGTATGACCGCGCGCTGTCGAATTATCGTATCTGAGAAGAAGGGCGTATTGCTCCTTCCGCTCGAAGCGATCGGTGAGGACAAGGGGCAGAAATATGTCTTGTTGATCGACCCGGTCAAGAAAGACGAGAAGGGCAAACCGGTCGCCGAGCGCAAAGAAGTCAAGGTTGGGATGCGCGGCGCGAACGATTACGAGGTTCTTTCGGGCGTCAAGGCTGGCGAAAAAGTGAGGAAGCCGCCATTCACTGGGCCGCGCCGAGAAGGTTTCAACATAGAGATGGATTAGGATGACCCTGCTATCGGCTATTGGGGTTGCTTTAGACACGCTGCGCGCTAATAAGCTTCGCTCGGCGCTGACGATGTTGGGCGTGATTATCGGCGTGATGGCTGTGGTCATCATGGTATCGCTGATAGAGGGCGCGCGCGCGAACGTCGTCAAGGAGTTTGAGCAGTTGGGCTCGGATGTGATCATGGTCTCTTACGAGCCCTGGCGGCAAGGCCAATTTGTGGGCGGTTCGGTGGCCGCGATGACATCGGAAGATGCGAGCGCGATCCGAGAGCTCCCAAACATCCGCATGGTTTGCTCGATGGTGCAGGCTGCTACTCCCGAGATCACTTACGAAGGTCGTTCCGTTCAGCCTCAGTTTCAAGGCGTTGAAGAAAGCTACTTTGAAATCCGTGGTTACGAGATTGCAAAGGGCCGCGCGATCTCGACGATGGATATCGAGGAGGGCGCCAAGGTAATCGTCATTGGAGAAGAGGTGCGGAGCAAGCTCTTTCCTCAAGAAGAAGCGATCGGCAAGGACCTGTTGCTGAGCGGGATGCAGATGCGAGTGATCGGCGTGCTGGCGAAGAAAGGTCGCGGTATGGGCGACAACTTGGACAATGTGATCATTGCTCCCGTTACTGCAGTACAGAGCCGATGGAACGGCAATCGCGAAGTGGACATGATTTACGTTGTGCCCGAATCGCGCGAGAAGTCTGGCGAAGCGATGGAAGCGATTTGGGAGAAACTGATGCGGCGGCACGATAATCAAGCCGTTTTCCGCGTGGATAGCTTCGAATCGATTCTGAACGCCATCTCGAGGATCATTTCACTGTTCGGCGCGCTGATCGGTTCGATCGCGGGATTGGCGCTATTGGTCGGCGGGATTGGGATCATGAACATCATGCTCGTTTCGGTAACCGAGCGCACCAAGGAGATTGGTCTCAGAAAGGCGCTCGGCGCAAAGCGACCCACTATCTTGACTCAGTTTCTGGTCGAGGCGGCGACTTTGTCGGGCATCGGCGGGGCTTTGGGCATCTTCATGGGTTGGTCGTTGGGTTTGCTAGTGCAGTGGGGTTCGAGACAGGTGGGAGCGTTTGGCGACAACGGACTGCCGATCTACTTTCCTGTTTGGGCGGCTATTGTCGCCTTTGTCTTTTCGCTTTCGGTCGGGGTGGTTTTTGGCATCTATCCGGCAATTAGGGCTTCGAAGCTGGATCCGATCGAGGCGCTGCGGCGCGAGTAATCAGCCTTCGTTTCGAAGGGCTTCGACCGGGTCTTTGAGAGCGGCGCGATAGGCGGGCAACGCTCCGAAGGCCAGGCCGACCGCGCTGCAGACGCCCAGCGCCAAGAGGATCGTATTGATCGAGACGAGGGGATTGAGCGCGGTGCGCGCGCTAATGAAGGCGCAGGCTGACATGGCGACGGCCACGCCCAGCGCGCCGCCCAAGATTGCTATCAGAGTCGCCTCGCTCAAAAATTGAAGGAAGATTTCTCTGCGCGTCGCTCCGACCGCCTTGCGCACGCCAATCTCCCGAATGCGCTCCGAGACCGACATCAGCATCACGTTCATAACCCCTATGCCGCCAACGATCAGCGCGATGGATGTGATGCCCGTCAGCATAACGGTTAGGATGTCGAGCACTTTGAACGTGAGTTCAAGGAGCTGTTGCTGAGTAACGACGGAAAAGTCCTCGCGGCCCTGGTGCGAGCGGAGCATGGTTTCCTGGATGCTGCCGACGATCAGTTCCGGTTTCATGTCCGGTTGGGACTGAACGATGATACGGTGTATTTGTTGCGAATTGCTAATTGCTTGAAGCCGGCGGATGGGCGCATAAATGACGTACTCAAAGCCGCCGCTGCCAAAGATGGAGCTCTTTTCGTCTTCTTCTACCACTCCGACGACTGTAAACTCGCCTCTGTTCAGGCTTACCTTCTTGCCCAATGCGTCGCCGTTGCCGAACAGTTCTCTTCGAATCAGGCCGCTCAGCACGCAGACCGGTTCGTTGGCGTCTTGGTCGTTCAGCAATCGGCCTTCGGTCAGCTTAAGGGGTCGTATTTGGAACCAGTCGGGCGTAACGCCGAATCCGATTGCCATATCGGCCCGTCGGGGTCCGTGTCCCGCACCGCCGGCAACGAACATGATGGTCGCAATGCGGCGAATTCCCGGCAGGCTTCGAAGCGATTCGGCGTCTTCCCAGGTCAATGAACTGATTCCCAGGAGGCTCATGGGATTGAACGGGTTTGACGTGCTGATCTTGCCGGGCAGCACGATGACGAGGTTGACGCCGAGGTCGTCGACTTGTTTGGCGACGTCTTGTTGGACGCCTTTTGCGAGGGAGATGAGGAGCACGATCGAGCCAACGCCGACCATCATTCCTAGCGCGCTGAGCACGGTGCGTCGGCCGTGCATGGCCAACGATTTTAGGGCTGAAAAAATCACCGCAAAATTACCTGAAGAACGCCCCTGACTGTGCCATAATGTTTTTTAGGAACGAGTTCACCTTCCTTCCTTGGGGGTGGCAGGCTTTGCTCTCCTTTCACTGTCACCCTCCTTTTTAGTTCCCTATCGTCTCTCGCTTAAATCTCTTTCCAACTGCTTTTTCATATCCTTTTCTTTGATCGTCTCGCGCTTGTCGTATTCGCGCTTGCCGCGGCAGAGGCCCACTTCGACTTTGGCTTTGCCGCCTTTGAAGTAGATTTTGAGCGGGATGAGGGCGAAACCTTTCTGCTGAACTTTGGCCTGTAATCGGTCGATCTCTTTTCGATGGGCGAGGAGTTTGCGCTTTCTTCGTTCCTCGTGTCCATATCGGGCGGCCGGGTCGTAGTGGCTGACGTGCGCATGGAGCAGCCAAAGTTCGCCGTCTAACACGCGGCAATAGGCGTCGGTCAAGTTGATCTTGCCGTTGGCGATCGATTTGACCTCGCTGCCCATCAACACGATGCCAGCTTCGAGAGTCTCCTCGACGTGGTAATCGTGATAGGCTTTTCGGTTGGTGCCTACTATCTTGATCCCGCCGCTCATAGGCGGATTCTACCGCGTGGCCATCGGCATCACGGGCCCGCGTTAAGAATCGGTAAACAGTCCTTCGGGAAGTGGAAACTGGGTTATAATGTCTCAGGAAAGAGCAGAACGCTCATTTCCCCACTTTTGAGGAACAAGGAGAGGAAAATGCTTAGAAAATGGGGCGCGCGCTCGGCTATTGCCTTGGCAGCCGTAGCTGCGTTTGCTGTAGATTCTCTCGCACTGGGTCCAGATCGACCAGCGCCTCGCGGCTCTTACGATGCCGTCGTTCGCGTCTATGACGGAGGCGGCTTTGGAACCGGCTCGGTTATTGCTAAGGGGCGTTTTGGCGACGACTGGGTGGTTTGCGTGCTAACCGCCGACCACAACGTTACAGGCGGCGGAAACACCATCGCTTTTCACAACTTAGGCGATGCGGACGAGTTTAGCGGTCAGATTTTTCAGGCCCATCGGGGAGGGCCGAACGGACAAGTGGATTTGGCGGTCTTGGGCGTTCGGATTCCCAACCGTAATTTGACTGCGGCGCAGTCTGCGTTCATGAACAACCTAAACGCTCTGGCGCTTCTGCGGACAGGCAATCCGGTCGGCTCGACGTTCACCATGCCCGGCTATGGCCTGACGGGCGATCTGGTCAACGATCAGTTCGGCAATCCGTCGGGATACCTGCGACGCGCCAATTCGGGCGAGATCAAGCGCTATGGCAATAACTCGTTTACCGTTCGGCGCAACGTCTCTGTACCGGGAGCGGGCGGTTACTTCTATGACTCGGTCGGATGGGAACTCGATGGGGCAGGATTCGACGTGCCCGGAGAGATGACCTCTTATGGCGGCGATTCGGGCGCACCGTACTTAATGGCGTTTGCCGATACGGTCGGCGGATTGCGCGTCTTCCGCGATGGCATAATGGGCGTGCACACGCTGGGCAACAACAGCGGGTTTAACGGCTTTTACCCGTTCCCCACCAGCAGCAGCGCGGGCGTCTATCTGAACGACCACTACATCGACTGGATCGTGGATCGATGCCATTCGATTCCAGAGCCGGCCAGTATCATGGCTTTATTGATGGGCAGCGGCTTGTTGGCGGCTCTCAAGCGCAGACGCTGATCCATCGTTGATCCATCATCCGCCTCGTCTTGCGACGAGGCGGATGAAAATTAACGCTTGTCCCGCAGTTCGATCGACTTCAGGCGAGCTTCCCACTCCTTCTCTCGATCGGCGGCTAAGGGGAGTATTTCGTCCCACTTGCGCTTGACTCGAAAGTCCTCGTAGCCTTTTCGCACGGCGGTTACGACCCAAGAAAAGTCGTAGTTGCCGCGACCGTCGTTCAGTTCGAAAACTGAGATCTGGCCGTTTATCTCTTCGTAAGCGAGGCCTTTAGAGAATCGAGCGGCTGGCGTGAGCTGCACCGTGATCGATTCGGGAAGCATCATGGTTTGAAAGTGGTCGGGCAGTTCGATCAGTGCCTGACCGTTGACCAGTCGCCCTTTGCCTCGCACGTATAGGGCGGCCTCTGGGCCTTCCAGGCTGGCGTACCAAAAGTCCGTCTCAGGGTCGTTTGGATCGGGTTCTCGGAACGACTTTATGTTGCCCCATACAATGCCGTTGCCGTTATCGGCCACATAGACCCCGGCCTTAGGCGTTCCGGGGATGTCTCCTACTTCGATGACCCCATGATTGGCGATATTGGTGGTGGCGAATCGAACGTTCATGATGCCGTTAGCGCTGGAGTAGATCGTCGCGACGCTGTCCTGAAACTTCATCCAAATCCCCCCGCCACTGTTGGCGATACTGACGCTATCGTCGCCTGTCAAATCTACATCGGGATGTAGCACGATGCTGTTTTGGCTTTGGAGGATGCCGCCGTCGGTCCGGATGTTGCCGGTCGTGTGAAGGGATTGTGCGGGAAACGACGTTCCGATGCCGACTCGACCGCCTTGGCCGCTGGACTGCAGTACCATAATCGTGCTGCCCGAAACGTCTCTAAAGCCAAAGTTGTCGCGGTGCCCAAACAGGGCCGAGTCGCCGATGCCAAAGTCCCATGCTCTCGACGTGCTCGCGCCGTTTTGCCCGACACGGATGAGTCCAACAGAAGATACGGTCGGATCGCCCACTTGCAACAGCCGTACCGGCGATGCTGTGCCAATGCCCACGGCTCCGTTCTGCGCGATCGCGACACGAAGGGCGCCAGACGTAAAGAGTTTGATGCCGGCATAGCCGGAAAGCCATGTCGTTGCGCCAAAGGGGTTCCAAGTGTCGTCGAACCAGCCGAGGGCGTAGTGTCCCATGGTTTTGCCGTCGTACGGAAAGGTGTCCGAAGTACCAATGCCCATGTACTTCCTTGTAGAGGTCAAACCGACGTTCAGATTGTTGTCCACAATCAGGCCGCGCGTGTTATTGCTATGGATGGCGTAAGGCACGCTGTCGATCTTAAGCCGAGGCGATAGGGTTGTGCTGTCAACCTCGAGCTCAAGCCATCGATCGGCTCCAGTAAAGGCATTAGTGCCAAAGTCGAGTCTTGCGGTGAAGAGACCATTTGAGAGGGATGTGGCGACCGGTCCCACGGTTCCAATAGGCGATCCGCCGCTCTCGACTGCAAACAGGCGAAAAGTAACGCTGTAGTTTCCGGTCGCAGGCGAACCGTTGTCGCGCAGGAAGCCTTGGTAAACGAACGGCTGGCTGAAACCGATTCCGACGAAAAGGAACGCGACAAAGACGGCGAGATGTTTGAGACGAAACATGGCTACTCCTCCTTCGGCGCTCTTGGGCGCTTTTGGTAGAGTATATCGCAGTTTTCGAGTCTTGGGTCTTGGATAGCCCGTTGCTACTTGATCGGTCTCTCCGGCCCCGGTTGCTGATGGATTCCCGCTTCCTTCGGCTGGCCGTAGAGTTCGGGGATCAGGTACTTTCCTCGCTCATCGCCTTGCTTTTCCAGTTCGGTAACAAAACCCCTTTGTTGCACCCAGCGGTCGTTTCGCACGGCTTTGACTTCCCATGAGACCTCTATGTTCGGCTTATCGGTACGAATGACGAATCGATTGTTTTTGATCTTCTCGGCCACAATGGCTTGAGCGAACGTTCCGATTACGGTCAACTGATAACGAAAGTCCCGGTTGATCGCTTCGAAGTAGGCTGGAAGTTGGACGGTCGCATAGCCGCGCGCATCGGTTACTGCATTGCCGTTGTAGATGTTCTGCGGTTCTGGACCTTCGGCGCAAAAGTGGTTGAGGAAGTGAGTTTCGGGAGTGATCGGGTGGTCGATTTGGAAAGACTTTGTGCCCGATGCGGCCATGTCGCCTAAGCTATAGACTCCAAATGCAGAGGATCCGGTGGCCCATCCGAAAACGCCTCTGGCGCCGTCTCCGGGCGCAACGCCGTACACGCCCCAGCCGGCGGAGGCTGTCCCATAGACGGCATAGCCGTTAGGGCTGCGAACATCCGAGTAAACGCCATAGGTCGTGCCAGACGTTGCCGCCGAGAACGCTAGGACGCCTCTTCCGGACGTGCTGTCGCTTTGGCCGTAGACGCCGTAAGTAGTGCCCGAAGTGGCGTTCGCATAGCCCAGAACGCCTCTGCCGGACGTGCTGTCGCTTTGGCCGTAGACGCCGTAAGTAGTGCCCGAAGTGGCGTTCGCATAGCCCTGAACGCCTCTTCCGGACGTGCTGTCGCTTTGGCCATAGACGCCGTAAGTAGTGCCCGAAGTGGCGTTCGCATAGCCCAGAACGCCTCTGCCGGACGTGCTGCTAGATTGAAACCAACCGCCATATGTAGAGCCAGTGGTTGAAGAGGCATGTCCGAAGGCTCCGGTGCCAGAGCTGCTCGAGTTCAAAAACCGGCCGCCGTATGTAGCGCCCGTTGCGGCCGAAGCTACGCCATGGACTCCAATTCCGGACGTGCTAATGCTCTCGAATCTGCCGCCTATTGCAGCGCCTGTAAGGCTGTTAGCTAAGCCAGAGACCGCAATTCCATCGGCGCTTAGAATCTCGCCATAGACCCCGACCGTTGATCCTGTGGTCGATTGGACCAAACCGTGAACGCCCGTTCCGGACGAGCTATAGGAGACTCCATAGAGGCCTTTGTTAGCGCCTATGGTTGCGTTGGCCGAACCCATGGCGCCAATCCCTCCTGAACTGTCGCTGATGAAATGACCTCCGTAGGTTGCTGTCGATGTGGCGAATGCTCTACCCATGACGCCTCGGCCAGTTGAGGCTGAACTCGTAAAGTAGCCGCCCGCGGCGCCAGCAATCGCGCTAGAGTTCAGGGCAACGATAGCTCGGTCCTCCGTGGAGGTCTCAACATGCAGTTGATAGAGCGGACTGTTTGTGCCGATTCCGACGTTACCGCCGGTGTAGTACGCTGCGCCGCCGCTCAGCGCCCAGATGGCGTCTTGAAGATCGGGCTGCGGTCTCCAAGATGTCCCGTTCCACTTCAGAATATCGCCAAGGTCTGGGACTTCGGTATGAATGGGCCGCCCTTGCAGCCCTGCAACCGTTGGATTGGGGTAAGTCCCGCTCAGGTCGCCTCCGGCGGCTCCTCCGGGAGCGACTCCCGAGATGGTGCTGTTCGTAACGCCGGTGATTCGTCCCTGGGCGTTGACGGTGAACCGCGGGACTTGGGTGGCACTGCCGTATGTGCCTGCGGTAACGGCGGTGTTGGTGAGTTTAGCGTCTGAAACGGAGGCGTTGGCCAAATCGATCGTCGCGATGGTTCCATCGAGAATCTTGCCGGTGGTAATCGCGCCGTCCGCTAGATCGATCGTCGCGATGGTTCCATCGAGAATCTTGCCGGT
>JABWCR010000030.1 GCA_013359125.1 Armatimonadota bacterium
GCCTTTCGCTCCCCTCCCTAAACTCGCCAGAGTTTGGGGAGGGGATACAGGGGAGGGGCAAGATCGCCCGAGATAGACCGATTCTTTCGTCTCAAACGACCTTAGCATCGATACTGTTTAGTCTGAGCCCTGAACACGACGACCTGTTCAGAGAGCCGAACAGAGCACGTACGGCGGCATCGGGAAACGAACCCGGTTTGGCTTGCGAGAAGCCTCCACACCAAACGGCGGGTGTGGAGGCATAAAACGGTCTTTCGGCTCGCGGGGACGCTCGCCCTCCCGGTCTTTCGGCTCGCGGGGACGCTCGCCCTCCCATTCTTTCGGCTCGCGGGGACGCTCGCCCTCCCGGTCTTTCGGCTCGCGGGGACGCTCGCCCTCCCATTCTTTCGGCTCGCGGGGACGCTCGCCGGCCCGGTCTTTCGGCTCGCGGGGACGCTCGCCCTCCCGGTCTTTCGGCTCGCGGGGACGCTCGCCCTCCCGGTCTTTCGGCTCGCGGGGACGCTCGCCCTCCCGGCCCGATCCCATTCAGGCAGACCTTTACCACCCTCTTATCGATAAACTATAGAGCACGGGGGCGAAACAACATGACGATCAGACCTTATGAGATAGAGGACGCGGCGGATTGCGTCGAGATGGCGAACGAGGACGACACTACAGGCCTCACGACCGTGGAAGACTTTTTGCACCGCGACAAAACCCGAAGCAAGGAGCTTTTCTTCCAACGATTTGTGGTCGCCGAAGGTGGCCGAACGGTCGGCTTTGCGTCGGTGTTCAATGGCGATTGGTCGGCCAGCCCCGACAGTTATTACACGCGCGCGCTGGTTCGGAAGAGCGATCGAAGCAGGGGCTATGGCCGCGCTTTGGCCGATCAAGTCGAAGCCGTTCTTGCCGAGAGAAAAGCGCAAGAAGTTCGAACGTTTCTAAAGGAGCACGACGAGCGATCCGTTCGATTTGCCGAGCGACGCGGCTTTGCAGTCGAGCAGCGAGTTACTCGCTCGCAGATCGAACTGGAGCAGTTCGACCCGAACGAGTTTGCCGAGTGGCTCGGCTATGCCGACAAGGCGGGAGTTCGCATCATGACTTATGCCGAACTCGCGCACGACCCGGATAGGGCTCGAAAGGCTCACGCGATGCACGATGCCGGGATGATGGACGTTCCGACCGGCGATGCCGTTGCCGAAGTCCCGTTCGATCGCTATAAGAAGACCGTGCTCGGCTCGCCTCACTTTGACGAGCGGACGCTCTTTCTGGCCGTCGATCCTGACGGCGACTATGTGGGCTACACACAGTTGTGGGGTTCCAATCTGCCTGCCAAGATGCATACGGGGCTGACGGCCGTGGCGAGAAGCCATCGAGGCAAGGGATTGGCAAAAGCGCTCAAAGTCGCGGCGCTCGCCCATGCGAAATCGATTGGTATCAAGATCGTGGATACGGAGAACGACGAGACAAACGCACGGATGCTTGCGGTCAATTGGAAGTTAGGCTTCCAGGCGTTCGAGACCGACCTGTTTATGGTCAAGAAGGGAGAGATTTAGGATGAAGATCGAAGCGTTTGAACTGACCAAAGACGACTATGCGCCCCTGGCCGATTTGATGAACGCCGTCTATACGGACAACTTGTCGACGCCGGACGAGATGGAGTACTTTGAGAACTCGCGCGAGGCCAAGTGCAAGTCCTACAAGTGGCGTTTGAAGGTTGGCGACGAATGGGCCGGGTTCGGAGAGATTCGAAACGTGAGCGATTTCTATCACCCGGATAAATATTGGCTAAACATGGTCGTGCACCCCGATCATCGCAACAGGGGCTACGGCCAGGCTCTTTGGGTGGCGATCGAAGCCAAGGCTCGCGAATTGGACGCCATCAAACTTCGCACCGCGGTGAAAGAAGATTGGGAGTATGCGCTTCGTTTTTGCGATAAGCAAGGCATGGTCGAGATGTTTCGCGGTTGGGAGAGCGCGCTCGATCTTCAGAACCTTGACCCGACGCCCATCTTGGCACAAGCTGAAAAGGCTCGCCAAAGCGGGATCGCGATCAAGAGTTTGGCGGAACTTCGTTCCGACCCAGACCGAGACCGGAAGACGTATGAAGTGTCGGTGGAAACGGAGATGGACGCGCCGAGCATCGAGCCGATTACCAAGATTAGTTTCGAAACGTTTGTCGAGCACACGTTCAAGAATCCGAACTTTATCGAGGAGGCGTTTTTCATCGCTCTGGACGGCGACCGTTATGTCGGCACGACGGCTATGTGGCTGACGCAAGGCCATCCGGAGCGGGTTTACACGGGACTGACCGGCGTGCTGAGGGATTACCGGAGGCGCGGTATTGCCTCTGCGCTCAAGTTGCGCGGTCTGGAGTGGGCGAAGAACGCGGGATACAAGGAGACTGTAACCTGGAACGCGACCATCAATCGACCGATGCTTTCGATCAACGAAGCGCTTGGTTTTGAGAAACGGCCCGCGTGGGTAGAGTACCATTACATCATGCGAGAGGAAGCATGCAGATCATCAGCCTAGACGGATCGACCTACCATCAAGGATTCCTCCATGGCAAAGGCTTAAAGACGGAGATCGAGAACAACGTCGCCGTCTACTTCGAGCGATTCCGGCTTGAAGGCGAGTTGGAACGAGAAGAGGTTCTTCGCCGAGCGGGGCTCTTTGCCGATTCGATCGAGCGACAGACCCCCGCTTATGCCGATGGCATGGAGGGGATCGCCGAGGGGTCCGGATTGCCCTATTTGGACATCGTCGCACTGAACGTACGATACGAGTTGCTCTACCACCAATACACTTCATTGGCCGTGGACGGTTGCACCAGTTTTGCGGTGATGCCCGAAGCGAGCCGAGACGGCGAATTGCTGATGGGCCAGAACTGGGACTGGATTCCCCAAACCGAAGGCGCGCTGTTGCTAACGATGCACGACAACGGAAACACAACGATCGCATTCACCGAGGCAGGCATCTTTGGCGGCAAGATCGGGTTCAACTCGCATGGCGCGGCTTTGGGGGTCAATGGTCTGCTTTCGACCCAGGACGACTGGTCGAAGCTAGAAATTCCCTTCCATGTGCGGTGTTGGATGGCGCTGAACGCCGATTCGCCTGACGGCATGCGGCAAGCTTTGATCGGCACGCCTCGGTCGTGTTCGGCCAATTTCATGGTCGCTTTTGGTTCCGAAGCGGCATTCGATTTGGAGACCGCGCCGAACGCCTATCGCGAACTGGAGCCTGTTAATGGCCGATTGGTGCATACAAACCACTTTCTCGATCCTTCGGCAGTGCCCGTAGAAGAGCCGCCCAACGAGGCGAGAGAGCGATCTCGGCATCGTTTTAAGCGGATGAGCGAGTTTTTTGAGAACTCGGAGAAGATCAGTTTGGACGACTTGAAGGGTTTCCTGATAGACCATGACGGGTGGCCATGGTCTATCTGCCGGCACGAGGATGCGACTATTCCGCCTCAAGACCGCTCGATCACCGTCTGTTCGGTCATTATCTGTCCGGCCGAAGGCTGGATGGAGATCAGCGACGGGCCGCCCTGCCAATCGACCTACCTTCGCTTCGGACTGGCTTAATCGAGTACAATAGGACATGCGAACGCTTTGTATACTCCCGCTCGTTGCTTTGCTGGCGGCTTTGCTCGGTTGTCAGAACTCGGCTTCTACACAGGACCCGCAGCCTAAGACTTCGCCCGGCGTCGCCGCTGAGCTGACGACGGAGTCGACCGGTTTGACTTGGACTGCGCCTAAGGAGTGGAAACTGGGCGAAAAGCGACCGATGCGCATTGCAACCTACGTTGTGGGCGAAAAGGGCGAATTGGCGGTGTTCTACTTTGGAGAGGGGCAGGGGGGCGATCCCGATTTGAACATCGACCGCTGGAAACGGCAGTTCAAACTGCCGGAGGGTTCCAAAGAGGCGGTCAAAGAGACCAAGCGAGAAGTCAGGGGCATGACGGTCCGCATCGTCGATGTTCGGGGCACGTACACCAATCCGGGCGGTCCGATGATGGAAAGCCAAGGCGATCTGCCAGATTATCGATTGTTGGGCGCGATCGTGATGGGCCCCAAGGGTAGCGTCTTCTTCAAGTTCACCGGTCCGGCCAAGACTGTCGCAGACAACGAGAAGGCGTTCAATGCGCTGATCGGCAGTCTCGAAAAGGCTAAGTGAAGCCGCCCGTCCGCGCAGCCATTGTCGGCGCGACCGGCGCGGTCGGCAGCGAACTGCTGGCTATTCTTGAACAGCGACAGTTTCCTCTTTCGGACCTGCGGTTGCTGGCCTCTTCGCGCTCTGCCGGGCGGGTTGTTGTCTGGAAAGGCGAGGCCAGAACGGTTGAGCCACTAGACGGCGCGTCGTTTGAAGGCGTGGATGTTGCGTTCTTCTCGGCGGGGGCGGAACGTTCGCGGGAGTATGCGCCGATCGCCGTATCGCAGGGCGCGCTCGTGATCGACAATTCTTCCGCTTTTCGAATGGATCGCGAGGCGCCTTTGGTAGTGCCCGAGATCAACGCTCGGGCTATGAACGGCGCTCGGTTGATCGCAAACCCAAACTGCACGGCGATTATCCTGTGCATGGCGCTGGCGCCGCTTTCGAAACTCGCCACAATCAAGCGGGTCGTCGCTTCTACTTATCAGTCGGCCAGCGGTGCGGGCGCTCAGGCGATGCAGGAGCTTTTGGATCAGACGGCAGACTACTTGGCCGGGAGGTCGATCGAGCCAAGAATCATGCCCCATCCCTATGCGTTCAATCTCTTTTCGCACAATACGGCCATCGGCGAGGACGGTTACAACGGCGAAGAGGCTAAGGTGATCGAGGAGAGCCGGAAGATTCTGTCGATGCCCGAACTGGCCCTCACCGTTACCTGTGTGCGCGTGCCGGTGTTGCGCGCGCATTCGATCAGCGTCAACGTGGAGTTCGATCGGCCGGTCGATGAGAGCGAGGCGAGAGAAGTTCTCTTAGCGTCCCAAGGCGTTCGGGTAGTCGACGATCGCGAGCACAATCTGTTTCCAATGCCCTCTGAGGCTAGCGGTCAGGACGAGACGCTGGTGGGGCGCATTCGGCAGGACAACACAAACGCCAATGCCCTTAACCTCTTTGTGTGCGGCGATCAGTTGAGAAAGGGCGCCGCGCTCAACGCCGTTCAGATTGCCGAAGCCCTAATGAGCCGATAGGCTAATTCCGAATCATTGAATCGGATGGCTTCACAACAAGACAAGTCACGGTCGGCCTCGGCAGCCTTTGTCGCCCTGATCTATGCGCCCATGGCAATCTTGCTGTATGGGGCGATCTTTGCCGCCGAGGATCGACTGGTAACGATCTGCATCTATGTCGCAGCCATCTGCTGTTTGACGGCAGCGGGCTTGCGATGGCGCAACGGGCTAATAAGTTTGAGGGAATCAGAAGCGCGGCTGAAAGACCAGGCAAAGACCTTGGAAGCGCGCACCTCCGAGCTTGCAAAGCAACAAGGGCTGTTAGCCGATTACACCGAGAGCCTTCAAGCAGCCTCTCGCCGATACGAGGATCTGTTCCAAAATCTGCCGGTCGCCTGCTTTACGTTTGATTCGGGCGGCTCGATTTTTGAGTGGAATCGGGCGTGCGAGGGTCTGTACGGTTGGAAGCCAGAGGAGACGTTCCAGCAATCTGTCTGGAGCATGTTGTTCATGCCCGAGGACGAGCCGCTGATGAGAGAGTTGGTCCGGCAAGTTTACGATGGCGGCAAGGTGCCCGCGCTGGAGGTGCAGCAGCGCACTAAGGAAGGCGAAACGATCGACGTGCTCACCAGCATTTTTCCCATCCGCGCGGCCGACGGTTCGGTTGTGGGAGCCATCTGCGCTAATACGGACATCAGCATGAGAAAGGCCGCCGAGCGCGAGAGAGACCAGTTTTTCAACCTATCGCTCGATATGTTGGCAGTGGCGGACGTGAACGGCGTTTTCAAGCGCGTCAATCCGGCTTTTGGCAAGACGCTTGGTTGGAGTCAATCGGAGTTGGTCAACCGCCCGATTCAAGAGTACGTTCACGAGGAAGACCGAGCGCTGACCGAACAGGCCATCGCGAGGCTATTGGAAAGCAGCGAGGGCGACACGTTCGAATGTCGGTTCAAGGTGAAGGACGGGAGTTACAAGTGGCTCTCTTGGAGTTCGCCTCCGCCGTTGCCGGGCAGTCCGTCGCTCTTCTTGGTCGCTCGCGACGTTACCGAGCAGAAGTTAGCGGCGCTCGAATTGGAGTCCAAGAATACGGAACTATTGACCGAGAACGAGCAGCTTTCTACCCTCGCGACGACGGATGGGCTGACTGGGTTGGCCAACAAGAGAGCCTTTACCGATATATTGACCGAGGCCTTTCGCACAGCCGTAAAGAGCGGCAGCCCCTTGTCCGTGTTGGTGATCGATGTGGACAAGTTCAAGTCGTACAACGACGAATTTGGCCATCCTGCGGGAGACGAGGCACTGGTTCAGGTTGCCGCGGCGCTCAGTAGCGGTGTGAGAGACGGCGACACGGTAGCGCGGTATGGCGGCGAGGAGTTCGCGGTTATCCTTCCTAAAGCCGATCGCGAAAGAGCGATGGACGTTGGGGAGCGTTTGCGAGTCCTGGTAGAGAGCAGCGAATGGCCGTTGCGCCCGGTTACCATCAGCGTGGGAGTCAGCACTCTATCGACGGAGATCAAGTCTGAAGGCGAATTAGTCGAGATTGCGGACAAGGCGCTCTACCATTCCAAATCATCGGGCCGCAATCGGGTAACGCACGCGGCAACCCTGAGCAATCCGGCGGCTTAGGCGCTGCGGATTGCGGCGGCGATGGCGATCGCCCGCTTGGTGGCCCGTGGATCGTGCGTACGAATAATCGAGGCGCCTTGGTAGACGGCGATGGCCGCGGCGGCGAGGGAGCCCTCCAATCTCTCTTCGGGCGGCAGGCCGTCTGTCAGTTTCCCGATGAACGACTTTCTAGACGCTCCGATCAGCACCGGATAGCCCAGTTGACAGAAGTCGCCGATGTTGTCGAGAATCTGCAGGTTGTGCTCAAGATTCTTGCCAAATCCTATGCCAGGGTCGATCCAGATATGATCGGGCGGGATGCCGACCGACTGGGCGACCAGCGCTCGAGCGGATAAGAACTCACAGATCTCTCGAACGACATTGCCGTAAACCGGGTTCTGTTGCATCGTTTTGGGGTCGCCCTGCGCGTGCATCAGCACGGCGATCGCGCCCGAATCGGCCGCGACGGCGCCCATATTTTCGTCAAATGTCATCGCGCTGACATCGTTAATAATGCAGGCGCCGCGCTCGACCGCGCCCTGTGCGACCGATGATTTGCGCGTGTCGATAGAGACGGCCGCTCCCAGTTGCGCGACGGCTTCGACGACCGGCCAGGCGCGTTGCGCTTCGATCTCTTCGGGCACGGCGTCGGCTCCAGGCCGGGTCGATTCTGCTCCGATATCTATGATGTCTGCGCCCTCTTCGATCATTGCTTGGGCGCGGGCAACGGCGGAGTCGAACGAGGCATATCTGTTGCCGTCGTAGAAGCTATCGGGCGTTACATTGAGCACGCCCATCACCAAGGGGCGGTGTCTGACCAGCCTTAGAACGTCGTCGCGCCGATCAGTTTGGAGGGGCATAGCCGGAGTATACCGGCTCGGGCGATTCGAGGCTGACGGGCACGTGTTCTAAGAGTTGTCGGCCCTGATCGCTCAAATGAAAGCCCATTGATCGGACAGCCAACTGTCTATCGCGCCGGAATGCGGTTCTAAACGGGGCGCTCTCTAACACGAGCGTAACAATGATTCGGAGCTGCCAGCGATCGAGGGTATCGAGCGCCTGTTGGGCCGCGTTGCGATGCTCATCGGTCGGGTTCATTTTCAGCGATTGCATCAGGTCGCGCGCGGCGGCGGCATAGTCTCCTTTTTGCTGAAGAATCTCGGCGCGCTGGATTCGGTATTCGTGATTGAACGGGTCTAAGTTGACCAGTCGATTCATGACGCTGAGGGCAGAGTTGGGATCGGCCTTTTCTTCGTAGGCTCGGGCCAGAATTTCGAGCGCGAAGGGGTTGTCGGGATGCGATTCGAGCCAGGCCAGGCTCTCGTTCTGAGCGTCCTCGACGAGGCCGCTCTCTAAGAGAATATCGATCAGGAGGGCGCGGCAGAGAATCTGTTCGGGCGCCATGCGCACGGCTTCTCTTGCCGCGGCGATAGCGCCTCGCCATCGTTGCTGAACGCGAAAGAGTTCTGCAATTCGATAGTAACAAGCTGCCGGTTCGATACCGCGCCTTAAGGCTCTTTGCAGCGTGCGAACGGCTTTGGCGAGTTCGCCATTACGAATGCAGTCGTCGGCAATTTCAAAAGGATGGGCTCGCTTCATTCCTGACTCCCGTGGCTCGGCTGTCCGAAGATTATCTCTTATTCTGGGGCCTGAGTCAATCGGTGAATCCTACAGGATTACGCATAGGTTTTCTACCTAATCGCTGATTTATCCTCTAAAATCTGGCAATTCTCGCAGTAACTTGCCCATTATGACGGCCCATTGTCGGAGTCTCTCATCCGAGCCGACCGGGAAGCCTGCCTCTTGGTTCGAGAAGAGACCGATGGCTCCGATCACGGTTTCGTCCGAACGCAGGAGGCTGACGAGTTTGCTTTCTCCGGGCATGCTTCGTCTGGCATGTCGGATGAGATCGTGGGACGTTGCCGACCCCGAGGCGCCCGGCGGCTCGAACCCTTGAGCTGCAAGGACCTTTACGCCGTCGCGCATTGCGCCCCAGATCGCGCCGCCTGCTCCGCCCATGGCCCGGACGGAGTATTCCAGCAGGCTCTTGGCCGGCTGGGTCGGATCAAAGTTGTCGATCACTCCTAGGCAACTTTCTGCCTCTATCAGGTCGGCTTGCTTCTTGCGGTACTGGGCTGCGAGGTCTTTGAACGCCTCTTTCAGGTCTTTTTGAACCATCGTCGCGCTGGTCAAAGCTTCGGCGGCTTGATCGAGCAGCGGATCCGGCTCCGGCTCCGCTTTCTTGGATGGAGACGACACCGCCAACGACATGCCCAATCCTATCACCAGCAAGGCGGCCAACTGGATATGGTGTATCTGTGAAAAGGGCGTGTAGTCGCCGTCGCGCCAGCCCGCCAGATAGGCAAAGAGAGCCGTACAGAGCAGCGTCGAAGCGATGCCCCACTTTCGCCCGCCTGAAGCGATTGCGATGAGGATTGCCGGATAGAAGAGCCAGAAAAAGTCCTCGGGCACGTTCCAACTGTAGATCCAGAAGGCGACAACGCTGGCATCGCCGATCAGTTCGACGATGTTCGATATGATGTCGGACTTTGCCTTTGCGCGTATGAGCCAGGCGAGCATGGCATAGGTCAGCCCGCCAGCGGCGAAGTATTGGGCGAAAAGGTAGAGGTCGGCGTTCAGCATCGGCGCAAGCCATGTGAGCAAGACGACAAGGCCGGCCCTGACCGCAAACGCTGTCATGCGCAGAATCTTACCAGGATAAGTAGCAAAACGCCCGAAACGAGCGCAGGCAGGCTGCGCCTTGGCCTCGCTCGATGACCGACGTTGCCGCCGATCCGTGAAACGCTGCCGTCCGCGTCTTACCGCCTGTGCCGCCCTGCGATTAACCGGCCTAGCTGGGGCTTTGGCCGGCTGTCGCCTCGCTCTCCCTTCGAACGCCGCGTCCGCGTTGCCGTCGGATAGACGTTCGGTCCGGAAGCGACCGGGGCGAAAATGCCTTGCGTCGTTTCGGGCCGCCGCGGGTTTCCCCGCTAGCATTCATATCATATCACGAATCGCGCCGAGGCGATAGCGCAAAACCTGAATCTGGCAATAATACGAGGTGTTGGCCGCAAAATTGAACCGTGGCAGGAGCGCTGATCGTCTTATCGAATAGGACGATGGTCGAAGGAGGCAGTTTGGTATGAACGTGAAAGCGATTTGGACGATAGCGACTTGTTTCGCGCTGTTGGGATTGGCGCAAGCGCAGACGCCGGTGTTGCAGTGGCGATTTATGGGAAGTCCGGTTTCGGAGAACTTAGCCGATCCATTGACGCACAATGGCGTCGTTTACTTTCCGAGCGTTAATAAACTTTTTGCGGTTTCTCTGGCGGACGGAACCTTGAAGTGGCAGTACCCATCGGACGGGACACTTGACGGCGCAATCCGAACGCGCCCGGTAGCCCACAAAGACCTGTTGCTCTTTGCGACGGGCAGCGGGAATCTCTATGCGGTTGCAGCGGACACGGGTCGATTGCGCTGGACGTTTGCGGCTAAGGCAGCGATCACAGCATCGCCGGTTGTAGACGGAGACGCGATCTATTTTGGCACGGGCGATGGGCAGGTTTTCAGTTTGGGGGCCGAGACGGGCGAGCCGCTGTGGCCGAAGCCTCTGCGCATCGGCGTCTATATTGCCGGCTCGATCATTATGTACGACGGCAATCTGCTCTTTACCTCTGACGATGGTCGGATTTACTGCGTAACGGCAGCCGGGCAGCCGCGATGGAGCGCTCGACTCGCGACCCCTGCCATCGACGCCCAACCCGTTATCGGCGGCGAGAGCATTTTTGCGGTCGGCGGCAACCGGCTCTACTGCGTGTCGGCATTGTCGGGCCGTGTGATGTGGCAAAAGCC
Organism: Armatimonadota bacterium; assembly: GCA_013359125.1. Classification (NCBI taxonomy): domain Bacteria; kingdom Bacillati; phylum Armatimonadota; species Armatimonadota bacterium. The sequence goes on from JABWCR010000030.1 coordinate 10,596, forward strand.
CTTTGCCAACGATCTGCAGTTTGCGCCGGCAGCGACTGAAGAAGCCGTTTACGTGGCGTCTGAGGATCGCAAGATATACGCCTTTGACCATACGGGGCAGGCGCTTTGGGATTCCAAGTCTGCGCCCGAGATGCAGTTTGCACCGGGCGGGCGGCCGGCCGTTGCTCACGGCTATCTGTGGGGCATATCGAAGCGCGGCGGGCTTTATGCGTTCGACCCGAAGGACGGCGCATTGAAGTGGAGCTACACCATGAGGCCCGTGCCGGGCGCGGCGGCCGATTCGTCTGGCCGAGTTTCAGACTATGTGAACGTCAATCGGCCGATCGCGTCGGTCGACAAGGGCGCATTGGTGGTCTCGGACGACGGCACGCTCAGCTACTTTTCGGTCGCTTGGGTCGACAAGATTGCTCCCGACGTGTACGATTTTATCCCCTACATGGGGGAGATCATGTCGGGCCAACCGCCGCACGAGGTGTTTGTGCGCGTGCGAGACGACAGCAGCGGCATCAACCCGACCTCTGTGCAGATATTCTTGAACGAGGAGATGCTGCCGGTTACGTACGATTCCTCTCGCGGGCTGGCTATCGTAGAGATCAAGGCCGAGGGCACAGTCCGGCCTTGGCCCGATGGGCGCCAGACGCTTCGAATCGTGGCTGCAGACTGGTCGGGCAACACCGTTGACAAGAGTTGGGGCATCTACATCGACAACAGTTTGCGCAAGACTCGGCGCGCTCCGGCCAAAGAGGTCGGCGGAATTGCAGCGGGCGGCGCAGGCCAAGGCCCGAGAGCGGGCGCAGGATCGGGCGGAGGCGGCGCCGGTTCTGGTCGATAAGGCATGACAGCGATACGGCTGGAGGATGCAAGCAAGGAGTTTTTGCTCGCTCACCAGCCGTATGCTTCTCTCAAGGGTCTTCTGCTCTCCTTTTTGCCGCGCAAGATCGAACGCTTGCAGGCGCTTCGACACATCTCGGCAAGCGTCGAGAAGGGCGAAACGGTCGCCATTGTTGGGCGCAACGGCGCGGGCAAATCGACGCTGTTAGGCCTGTTGGCGAAGGTTTACAAGCCCTCGTCCGGGTCGATGAGCGTCGAGGGTCGCGTGGCGCCGCTCTTAGAGCTCGGCGCCGGTTTTCATCCCGATCTGACCGGTGTGGAGAACGTCTATTTTAACGGCGTGATTTTGGGATTGACGCGAAAACAGGTGGCCGATCGGATGGACCAGATCATTGCTTTTGCCGATCTACACGGCTACATCGACGCGCCCGTACGAACTTACTCGTCAGGCATGTTGTTGAGACTGGGGTTTGCCGTGGCCGCTTCGGTCGATGCGGACGTGCTGTTGGTGGACGAGGCGCTTTCGGTCGGCGATGCCGAGTTTCAGCAAAAGTGCTTCAATCGGATCAAGCAGTTTCAGGACGAGGGGCGAACGATTCTGTTCGTCTCGCACGACATGGAGGCGGTGCGTCGAATAGCGCCGCGCGCGTGGTGGATGGATTCGGGGGAGTTGAAGGAGGACGGACCGACGGAGAAAATCGTGAGCGACTATCTGGCCTCCATGCGGTCATAATCTAAGTTGTGGAAAGGCCGCCTTCGGTCGACAAACTGATTCGCGAAGTATGGAGCGCAGGTTCTCGGTTGCCTAGACCCTTGATAGCCGAGGCGGCGCGAGAGACGGTCGCTGCAATGCGCGCGGGCGGCTTAAACGGCCTCGATCCCGTCGCACTATGCCGACAGAAGGCAGAAGAGCGGTTGCGTTCGGGCTGTCGGGGCGCGATCAATGCGACCGGCGTGCTGCTTCACACCGGCTTGGGGCGCGCGCCCTTGTGCAAGGCAGCGCAAGAGCGGGTCTCATCGCTCCACCATGCATCGGTAGAGATCGAGTTGGATACCGGTCGGAGAGGCGATCGGCAAGCGCATTGTCGATGGCTGCTTCAGCGATTGACCGGTTGCGAAGACGCGCTGATCGTAAACAACAATGCGGCGGCCGTATTTTTGACCATTCGAACGCTGGCCGCCGGGCGCGAGGCGATCGTCTCCAGGGGGCAACTGATCGAGATCGGGGGATCGTTTCGACTGCCCGACATCATCGAGCAAGCCGGCGCCCGGATGAGAGAGGTCGGCACGACCAACAAGACGCGAATTGAGGATTACGAGCGGGCGATCAACGATCAGACGGCGCTGATTCTAAGATGCCATCCGAGCAATTTCAAAATCGAGGGATTTACCGAGGAGGCGTCGATAAGCGAACTGTCCGAACTTGCTCGGTCGCGCGGCATCCCGCTGATGGACGATGCGGGCAGCGGATGTCTGATCGACACCCGACGGTACGGCTTGCCGCACGAGCCGACGCTTCAAGAGAGTCTGAAAGCGAACGTGGTAACGGCCAGCGGCGACAAGTTGATCGGCGGGCCGCAGGCAGGGCTCATCTTGGGCGGCAAGGAGATCGTTTCAAAGTTGGCTGCCAATCCGCTCATGCGCGCTCTTAGGCCGGGCGCGATCACGCTGGCCGCATTGGAAGCAACGTTGGAGACCTATCTCTACTCCGAGAATCCGGTCGATGAGATACCGATATGGCGGATGATTCTAGAGAGCCAAGAATCGTTGCGAAAGAAGGCGCGGAGGCTCAAGACCGGCTTGCCGATAGTCGATACGGTCGCGGCGATCGGGGGCGGCGCACTGCCCGGGTTGTCCCTTCCCAGCGTCGGACTACAGGCAAGCGACAGCCAGGCAGACGAAGTCGCCCGGAAGCTGCGTTCGCTCGATCCGCCTGTCTTTCCGCGCATTGTGGACGGCAAAGCGATCCTCGATCTTCGTAGCATGACCGAAGGGGAAATCGAAGCCCTGCCCTGGGCGCTTAAGGGCCTATGACCGACCGGCAGCGCCAAGAAAACGCGGCGATGCGTCGGCTGTTAGCAGAGTTAGAGCGCGTTCACCCCAAACTGCGCGGCCATAGCGAAAGAGTCGCCACCCTTGCGGTCGTCATCGGCGCTCAGCTGGGTCTTGCGAGCGATGCGCTCCGCCGGTTGCGATTGGCCGCTGCGCTGCACGATGTTGGGTTTGTCCGATTGCCCGACGCCGTGCTCGATTTAGGCGAAGAACACGAAACGAGCCATACTGCGCTAGGAGCCGAGATCGTTGCGAACGATCCTCTGTTGGCCGAGTTGGCCCCGACCATCGAAGGCGTCGGCTCGCAGGATGCGTCGGTCGAGTCCAGAATAATCGCCTTGGCAGAAGCCTACGATTGGGCAACGTATTATCGGCGGACTGAGGAGCGACAGGCGCTGGTTAACCTGAGCGCAGAGGGTTTCTATGACGAGGCCGCGCTAGAGGCGCTGAAGGCTCGGTGGCCGGTCGTCCAACCCGTTCGAATCGAGGAGGAAGGCGTTATGGCATCTCGAAGCGCGGTTTATGCGGCGAAAGGGGTTGTGGCATCGTCTCAGCCATTGGCCGCCGCCGCTGGAGTCTGGGCCTTGCGACAGGGCGGTAGCTGCATCGACGCGGCGATCGCCTGTTCGGCTGTGCTTTGCGTGGTCGAGCCTTGGGCGAGCCAGGTCGGAGGCGACGCCTTCATCGTCCACTACGACGCCAAGTCGCGCCGTTTTCGCGCTGTCAACGCATCGGGCGCGGCGCCCGCCAAGGCATCGCTCGATCTCTATCCAAACGGCATCCCGCTGCGCAGCCTGACGGCGGTAACGGCGCCCGGATTGGTGGACGCTTGGGGCCATGCGCACCGGCAATGGGGAAAGCTGCCGTTTGAGAAGCTCTTTGAGCCTGCCATCGACTATGCCCGCAACGGTTATCCCATTAGCCCGCGAAAGGCGCAGGCGTGGGCGGGCACGCGCACGAATCGAGCGCTGGCGCATTTGCCCCAGGCGCTTTTAGGCCAATCCAGTCCGCCCGCGGCGGGCGACCTAGTGAAAATGACCGACCTGGCCAGGTCGCTGGAGACGATTGCCAAGGGTGGTCGGGACGAGTTCTACCGGGGTTCGCTGGCCGACCGCATCGTTGATTATTGCAAGAAGCACGGCGGCTGGTTCGAGAAATCGGATCTGGCGGCTCATTCGTCGGAAGAGCACGAACCGCTCCGCGCCCACTATCATGGACACGAATTAGTCACCCAGCGGCCCATCTCGCAAGCGTTCATTCTGGCCCAGGCATTGGCGATCTTGGACTCGTTCGACCTAACCAAGATGCAAACTTCCGAGCGCATTCACACCATGTTAGAGGCGATTAAGTTGGGATTTGCGGATCGATGGGCTTACTTGGGCGACCCCAAAGTTCGAGAGAATCATTTGGAAGCTTTGCTCAGCCCGAACTACATCGCAAAACGGCGAGCGGCGATCGGTCCCAAGGCGACGCCGATCCATGCGCCGGGCAAGCTGAACGACACGCACACGACCTACTTTTGCGCAGCCGACGCGGATGGCAACATGGTCAGCTGGATTCAAAGCGTGTATCACGTTTTTGGCAGTTCGATCGTGCCGGACGGTACGGGCATCCTGCTGAACAATCGACTGTTGGGATTCTCGCTGAAACCCGACTCGCCGAACGTGCTGGCGCCCGGGAAGAGACCGATGCATACGCTCAATTCCTACATGGTCGCACGGAACGGCCAGCCCGTGTTCGTGGGCGGCACGCCCGGCGCCGACTATCAGGTTCAAACCAACCTCCAGGTCATCTTCCAGGCGGTCGATATGAAGCTCAATCCTCAAGCGGCCATCGAAGCGCCGAGGTGGGCCTGGGAGCCAAGAATCGCAACGGAGCCGAGCGAGGGCAATCTATTGGTCGAGGTTCCGAGCGAGGAATCGGCGGAGTGGCGGGAGGTCGTCGAGCAGTTGAGGGCCCGCGGGCATACAGTCAGAACCTCGCGTTTTCCGGGGCATCCCAGCAGCGTTCAATTGATCGAGAAAAAGGCGAACTGCTATGTGGCCGGGTCGGATCCCAGGGCCGAGGGGATGGCGGTCGGTTATTAGGCGATTTTTTGCACCACGATCTCGGGCAGCATTTTTTCCGTGTCCTGGCGCGTGCAGATTTCCGATCCAGAGGTCATTGCGGTCGCGGTGCCGGCGGCCACGCCCCACTTGAGCGCCTCTTCGAACGTGCCGCCTTCGGCAGCAATAAACAGCGCGCCGCCGACCAGAGAATCTCCGCTGCCGACGGTGCTCCGGGCTTGAATCAACGGCGGTCGGGCTTTGAAGGCGCCGTGCTGCGTGATGGCGACGGCGCCTCTGGCGCCGCGCGAGATGATGACGAACGGTATGCCGTGTTTTTTGCTGAGCGCCGACGCGGCTCCTAAGAAGTCGTTGTCCGAGTGGAGGTTCATGCCGACAAGGCGCTCGGCCTCGAGTTCGTTCGGCTTGATCATGGTCGGTTTTCCGTGCAAGCCTTGCATCATGGCCGGGCCTTCGGCATCGAGCACGGTCGATACGCCATGCTCGCGGGCCAGTTCTAAGAGCGTTTTGTAGGCGTCCCTTGGAGCGCCCGGCGGAAGGCTGCCGCCGGTGGCCATCCATTTGACGCGGGGCAGATGCTTCTTGACCCTCTCTAACAGCGCGTTCCAATTCTCCTCGGTTATGGTCGGGCCAGCCTCGTTCAGCGTGGTGGGCGGACGATCTTCGGCCTCTTCGATACAGATATTGCGCCGTGTGCGCCCTGCAATGATCTCGAAATCGGTCTCTACGCCCTCCTCGTTGAGCGCCATCTGAACGAATCGTCCGTGCCGTCCGCCCAAAAATCCGGTGGCGACCGCTTGTCCGCCCAAAGCGACGAAAACGCGCGCGACGTTGACGCCTTTGCCGCCCGCGTCCAGTTCTACGCGGGTCACTCGATTGGTATCGCCAATTTGAAGCGAGCCGACAAAAAGTGTCTCGTCAACGGATGGGTTCAGGGTAACCGTAAGGATCATAGCGTAACGATTATGGCCTACCGTGTCAACGAGGCGCGGGTAGAATGCCGGCAAAGTGAATTTAAGGGCCTATCTGGACTGCGCCGCTACCACACCCATCCTGCCCGAGGTTCGGCGGGCGATGGAGCCATTCTTGGCAGATAAGTTTGGCAACCCCTCTAGTTTGCACCTTTGGGGGCGGGAGGCGCGGTTGGCTATCGATCTGGCCAGGGAGCAGGTGGCAGCTGCGATGCGATGCGATCCGGCAGAGATCTGCTTTGTCTCCTCGGGGACCGAGGCGAACGCGCTGGCCATCGTTGGCGCAATGCTGGCCGGGAATCGTCGCAGGCTGATCGTCTCTGCCACCGAGCATCATAGCGTTCTGGGGGCAACCGAGTTGGCGGCGGAACTGGGGTTTGAGACGATGACCGTCGGAGTTGATCGCGCCGGGCTGGTCGATCTGGATCGGTTAGAGAGTTTGATGGACGATCAGGTCGGGTTAGTATCTGTGATGGCTGTGAACAACGAGACGGGCGTTGTGCAGCCTATCGAAGCGATTCGGTCGATCTGCCAACGATTTGGCGCGCTTTTTCATACGGATGCGGTGCAAGCGACGGGGATCACGGCGTCTGATGCCGATCTCGCGACAATTTCCTCTCACAAGATTCACGGTCCAAAGGGGGCTGCGGCGCTGATCGTAAACGCGGGCGTTCAGGTGAAGGCACTGATTCGAGGCGGCGGGCAAGAGCGCGAGCGTCGCGCGGGCACCGAGTCGGTGGCCTCAATTGTCGGCTTCGGCGCGGCGGCATCGCTTTTAGGGGCTTCGGTCGCATCGATGCGGGATCGGTTGGAAGAGGCGATCTTGGACGGCTGTCCATTCGCAAGGCGGACGACGGAGGCCGAGCGAGCGCCCCATATCTCGCATCTGCTGTTCGACCGCGTATCGGCCGAGAGCCTTTTGATCGCAATCGACCGGCGCGGTGTGGCGGCCAGCAGCGGCGCGGCCTGCAGCGCGGGGTCGATCGAGCCTTCGCACGTTTTGATGGCGATGGGTCTGAGCGAGGAGGAAGCCTTGACGGGCATTCGGCTATCTATCGGACAGACGACGACACAGGAAGAGGTCGATTATGGGGCGGCTGTGATCTGCGAAGAGGCCGAGCGAGTTCGAGCGGCTACTCGTTGACGCGGGCGCCCCATTGCAGCCTGTTGCGCAGTTTGTCGATGAACTCGCCCTTTTCGAAAACGATGATCTTGGCGTCGAAAGGCGCGCGGGAGATCTCGACCGATTCGCCCACTTGGACTAACTGATGCCGTGCGCCGTCGGCCGTTAGGCGCGAACCTCTGACCGCCTTCGTTTGTTGCCTCCCGCCGTTGAGCACCTTGACTTCGATTTTGGACGTTGCGGGAAGCATCAGCGGGCGGATACTGAGCGTATGGGGCGATATGGAGACGACCGTGAGCGCTTCGACCGTGGGATCGACCACCGGGCCGCCGACAGACAGCGAATAGGCGGTAGAACCGGTCGGCGTTGAGACGATGATACCGTCCGCCGGGTAGGATGAGAGTTCGACGCCATCGATGACGATTCCAAACTCCAACAGCGGCGCCTGGGACTGTCGATAGATAGCGACTTCGTTCAATCCATAGAGGGGCGCTTCGGTTCCTCGCGCTGAGACCATCACCCTTGACTGAACGCTGCAGTCGCCTTTAAGAGCCTGATCGAGCCGCATTTCTAACTCGTTTGGCCGTACTTGCGCGACGAAGCCAAAGCGTCCAAAGTGCGCGCCGAATATGGGGGCTCCGGCCGGCGCGGCCAAGTGCGCTGATGTCAGCAAAGTACCGTCTCCCCCTAGGCTTACTACAAAGTCGATGCCTTCGGGCAGAGCGGTCATTTGAGCCGCATCGGCTTGCGACACCGATTGAACGCTTGCGCCGAACTGGAGCAGTTTGCTTTGGGCCTTTTGCGAGGCGGCCACAGCGTCCGGCTTGCTCGGATGGAAGACAATCAGGGCGGAAGAGGGCGGCAACGCTACCTCTTCAGCCGATCCAGATTTTTCTTGGCGTCCGCGTAGTTAGGGTCGATGCCGAGCGCCTTGGTGTAGCTTTCGCGGGCGGCGGCCATCTGCCCTTTTCGCTCATATATCACGCCCAGGTTGTTATGCGCATATTTGAGCCGCGGATTGAGCTGAATGGCTTGCAGGAACGCTTTTTGCGCCTCGTCCAACCGGTTCTTCTTCTCGTGAACCAGGCCGAGGCCGTTCCATGCCAGCGCCGACCCGGCCTGCTTGGCGATGACGGCTTTGTACTGCTGTTCGGCGCGGTCGAACTGCTCGGCTTGGTAGAGCGCGTCCGCAAAAGCCAGTCGAGCGTCTAGGCGGTCGGGCGCCTTCTGCAGCGCCTGTTCGTAGAGCGCTACGGCTTCCTTTGCACGGTTGGTTCGGCTATAGGCGGTCGCCAGGTTGATCGAGGCTTCCACCATGCCGGGCTTTTGGTCCAGCGCCATCTGGAGGAAGGCTATCGCCTCGGCGTTCTGGTTCTGCTTCAGTCGAATGAAGCCCATCTGATTGAGCGCTTCTGGATCGTTCGGGCGTATTTCTAGGGCTTTTTGGAGGGAGTTCGCAGCAGCGGCCCAACTTCCCTGCCCTGCTTGGAGCACGCCGAGGTTGTAGAGAATGTCGGCGTCTTTGGGACTGAGGGAGGAGGCCTTCTCGAGGGCTTTGACTGCGTCGGCCGGTCTCTTGAGTTGCGAGTAGGCATCAGAAAGCTGCACCCATGCTGCGGCGTCCTCAGGATCGAGGCGCGTTGCGGTCTCCAGAGCGGTTGCGGCCTCTTGCCATTGACCTAATCGCCCGGCGGCCTGCGCCAGATTGACCTGAAACATGGCGGATTTGGGATTGAGCTGGGTCGCCGTTTTGTACTGTGCGTGGGCTTCCTTCAATTTGCCCGTTTGCTGGAGCGCAAAAGCGAGATTGTTGCGCGCATAGGGGTCTTTGGGCTGGGACTTTATGGCCTGGTTATAAAGGTTGATGGCTTGATCGAACTTGCGCTGTTTGGAGTAGACGTTGGCCAGGTTGTATTGCGCCTCGAACGAGTCGGGCTTGAGCGCCAGCGCCTTTTTGTAGGCTTCGACCGCTTTCTCGTAGTCGTTGAGATGCAGGTAGGCGTTGCCTAAGTTGTTGAGCGTGCCGACATCGTTTTTTCGCACATCGGCGGCGCGTTCCAGGATGGGCGCCGCCTGCTCGAGCTTGCCGGTCTGAAGCAGCAGGAATCCCAGCCAGCTGAGCGCCTGGCCGTTGCGCGGTTCTCTATCAACGACCGTCTCTAATTTTTGGATCGCCTCGGCGGTTTTGCCTTTCTTGTGAAGCTCGACCGCGTCCGCAACATCATCGGCCCAAAGGGCGCAGGTTAGAATCAGGCAACAAATCGACAGTTGTAGGAGTCGCATGGTCAGCCTCCTCGCCGGTAATTGTACCTTGGCGCTATTCAAGACCAAACTCCTGGGCATCGATAAGGCGTCCGCTCGCGTCGAGCGTCAGCAGTCCGACGGATCGGGCGAAAGGTTGGGCTTGGACGATGGGCGCGCCGTAATCGGTGTCGGGAGGAAAGACGGGCGTATGGCTATGGCCTCCAATGATTACCGACAGATCGGGGCGCGCGGCGGCCAGTCGGCGGTCGTCCTTAAGGCCAATGTGAGTGAGCGCAATGACGGTCTTACACTGGGCTTTCAGCTGCGGCAGCCAAATCTCGGCGGCGGCCAATGGGGGATCGAAGAGATAGGCGCTCAGGATCGCGCTCTTCATTCGGGGCGTTACCATAGCCGGCATCAGACCTAAGACGCCAATTTTGTCGTTCAACACGATGAAGGGTTGTACGGGCAGCGGCGCTTTGGTCCGTTTTGCACGAATGTTCGCCGCGAGCAGGGGGCAAGGCGCCAGCGCCACCTTTGCCAAGAAGCCCTTGGCCGTTAAGTGAAACTCCCGATTGCCGATGGTGATCGCGTCGTAGCCGGCCAACTCGACCCATCTCCAAGCCGGATCGGGCGCCAGCGGGATGGCGATGTTGCCCGCTTTGATGACATCGCCCGCATCCAACAGGATCGCGTTATGCTGGGCCTTCAACTCTCTCAGCCGTTCTGCCTTCTCCTGCGTCAGTCGGCCATGGCTGTCGTTGGTGTGCAGAATCTTTATGTGCGACATGCTTTATCGCCGCTCGACTTTTGACCCGGGATAGTAGGCGGAGAGAATCTCACGGTAGGACTGTCCCGCCCTTGCGCGACCGGCGGCGCCCCATTGACACAGGCCGACACCGTGCCCCGAGCCTCGACCTCGCACGCTCCATCCGTCTCGCTCGCGCTGTAGCGCAAACATGAGGTTCTTGATCTGGGCGAGACCAAACGCTCGTCGAAAATCTGCGCCGATCATGACCGCTCGTTTGCCGCCGCCGGTCGCTTCGATTCGAATGGCATGGCCGCCTTCTGTGCGTTCGATGACTTGAAGCCTCTCCACAGGAAACCCAAACTTCTGGTCTACGGCGCGCTGTTCGATCCGAGCGTCCCACCCGCTTCGGGGCGATCCGGCGCAGAAGCGCTCGCCTGTGCTGCTCCAATCGGGCGATCCGACCAGATAGGCGGTCGGCGTTACGCCCACTCCCGCCTGCACGACGTCTGCCGTGTGGCCGCCGCAATCGGTGCAATAGACGGCCTCGATCGGCTTGCCGTTGTGCGCTGCGACTTCGCCCGCGGTTTTGCGCACGACCTCTGTAGTCTGAATCTTTTCCATCGAAACGCCCAAGTAAAGTTGGCAATGCTCGGCGTCGCACAGGTCGTAGCCTTCGCCGCGATGGCGATTGATGCGGTTGAGCGCGTAGCTTCGCGCGGCCACGCATTGGGCTTTTAACGCTTCTTCGGGGAAGTTGCTCGGCATTTCGGACGGTAGCGCTGAGCGCAGATAGTCGCCCAGCGTCAGCCAATTGACGGCAAGAATCCGTCCGTTAGATTGGGTTAGGTAGACCGCGCCCCGATATTCTCTGAGGTCTGTATCCCGCGCACCGATTTTTAGGCTGATCGCATCGATGCTGATCGAGTTTGCCGAAACGGCTTTGCCATCGATGACCCAGTCGCCAGCCTTCGATTGAATCGTCGTTTGGCCGCGCAGGACTGCCAGTTCCGCATTCGATTCGCCGTTTCGCGCGGTCCATGCGCCTGGCGCGAAGACGACCGCTTGGTCTCGCAGGTTCAATCGGGTTAGGCCGACGCGCAACAGAACGGCATCGTCCACCGTTGGTTGAGCGATGGCCAGGCAGAACGCAAGGAGTGCGACCATTGCCTAAGTATAGCAAACCTTCTCTGGGAAGGTCTAACCAAACACGTTGACCGGCTTGAACGCTTTCCCGATCAATTTCTCGGCATCGGCGCCCAGCCACTCCAAAGCCGTCGCATAGACGGAACGGAAGTCGATTTGGTACTTTAGGTCGCCACGATCCAGCGAATCGAGGCTCGGGTGATCGCCGTAGAAGCCGCCTTTGACCTTACCGCCCATCAGGAACATCGGCCCAGCGGCGCCGTGATCGGTGCCCGCGCTGCCGTTCTCTGCCGCTCGTCGGCCAAACTCGGAGAAGACCAGCGTCATCACCTTGTCCGATTTGTTCATCTTGGCAAGGTCCTCTTCGAACGTTTTGAGCGCGTTGCCAAAGTTGCGCAAGAGATTCTCGTGCGTTCGGGCTTGCGCGGCGTGGGTATCGAAGCCGTTGACCGAAACATAGATGACCTTGGTGGCGGGCGAGGCAGCGATCAATTGGGCTGCTTGTTGCAGTCCGCGTCCAAACGGATCGGCGCCGTAGGTAACGTCCGACTGGTAGTTGCGCATAGCGACTCGCAGTTTCTCGATGGCTTCGAGCGCCGAGCGAGTGGAGCGCTTGATCAAGTTGGCCGGGTTGTCGCCCTTGTTCGCGCTGTGCGTCAGCGCCATCATCGTTTCGGCCAGCGCCGCGTCGCCGGTCAGCGCCTGCAGATCGCCCAAACTGGCAAAGCAGGGCACGGAGGCAATGCCAGCGTTTAATGCTTGGGGTTTTTCTTGGGTGAGGCTGACCGACAAGACCGGATTGGTCGCCGCATCGCCCAAGGTGTCGAGGTACTTGCCCAGCCATCCATACTTTTGATAGCCGTCCGGATCGGCAGTCTGCCAGATCTCCATAGAGCGGAAGTGCGAGCGATTTGGATTGGGATATCCGACTCCCTGTAGGATAGCGACCTTCTTTTGGTCGAAAAGATCCTTTAATCCCGTCAGCGCAGGATGCAAGCCGACACGATCGTCCAGTTTTATGACCGTGTTCTCTCGAATGGCCAAGTTCTGCCTGAGACGATAGTAGGAGGAGTTGGAGTAAGGAATGACGGTGTTCAGGCCGTCGTTTCCGCCCGTCAGTTGCAAGACAACGAGGATTCGGTCGTTTGCGGGAGCCAGGCCGTTCAGCGTTCGGCTTGTTTCGGCATGGGCGAGCGTCGCCAGCCATGGAGGAGCGACTAATCCGACGGCAACCAGTGTGAATCCCGCCTTGACAAACTCTCGGCGCGTGATTTCCGGCGCCCAATCGCCCATCATTCGGCTTTCGGCGCACTCGTTCTCGATCACACGGTCTGGATTCACATTCAGTTCATGCTCGTTTTTCATCTTGGCTCCTCCTGCATTAGGCGAACTGGTACTCGGGCGATGCGAACACGATTTTGAGCAATCCGTTCATGGCGGTCGGATTGCGCGGCGTCAGACCGGAAAGCCCTCCTTTCTCGGTCAGAAAGCCTAACATTCTTGTTTTGGTTTCGGCTCCAAACTTCACGTCCATTCCGGTTTGGAGTTTCTCCACAACCTCTTCCAAAGAGCGCGCCTCGGCCATCAATTGATAGAGCGGCGGCTGGCTGGCCAGGGGTCTTTGTCGATTGGCCGCCTGCCCCATGACGGTATCGGCAAACCGCATTCGTTCGAGCATCGTACCGCTGCTGATCCAGGCGGTCCCGCCGTCCCATCCCGCGACCGATGGCGGATAGAGCGGCGCCATGCCCATCTTGCGCAGAATGTTGCCGACCAACCGGAGGTAGGCGATAGCGACTCTCTGGCCAGCAGCGTCGCTCAGTTGATTCTGCCTCAGCCGCTCTCCCATGCCAATGGTGCGGGCAGTGCCGATGACAAAGTCGATCGGGTTCTTGATGATCGCTCGATGGTTCTTTTGGTCGGCGAAGGCTTCGGAATGGGCGATGCGACGGATCAAGGCCTTGACGTCGTATTTGGAATCGACGAGGGTCTTGGCCAGCGCGTCAATCACCTTCTGATCGGGATTGTCGGAGATGAACCAGTGGGCGAACTTGCGGGCGATGAACTTGGCCGTTGCGGGATGCTCGACCGCCATGCGAACGATGTCCTCGCCCTTCCAGTTTCCTGTCTTGCCCAAGAAGGTTTTCTCGCCCGTATCGAACTGGTCTGCTCGATAGAAGAATGAGCCGGTAGCGCGACGAATGCTCCATCCGGTAAAGGCTCTTGCGGCTTCTTTGATGTCTTGCTCGGTGTAGTTGCCGATGCCCATGGTGAAGAGTTCGAGCAGTTCACGAGCATAGTTTTCGTTCGGACGGCCTTTGACGCTGGTAACGCCGTCCAGCCAGACCAGCATGGCGGGGTCGCGGCTGACTTCTAGCACGAGATCGTGAAAGTTGGTCGCCCCGATCCGCTGGAACATTTGGATCTGTTGGAGCAAGAGCTGGCCTTGCTGAACCTTGGAACCGGAAGTGGCGAAGTGATTGTGCCAGAAAAGCGCGAGTTTCTCCTGCATGGGGTGCTTGGTCAGGAGCATACGATAGATCCACCAAGTGGTTACCATCTGAGGCCGTATGGCGTTCTGATCCCCCTTAAGGATCGTTAGAATCTCCTCGTCGTCGATCTCGTTCGGGGCCTTTTCGAAGGCAAGCATCGCTTCGACCGTCTCGGAGTAACCGCGCGAGACGGCAGAATCGACCTCCGACTGTGGGGCTCCCAGGCCAAATCGCCTCAGGAGTTGGGCGCACTTCTCTTGATTAGTTATCGCCATGGCTATCACCCAAAAGATAATTCTTGACGCGACGACGTTTTTCCTTCATTATTGGACGAACGGTATGGCTCTTTGTTCGCTTACACGCGGAGTTCCGCGCAGGTTTCGGGGCTTATAAAAGAAGCAGCCCTCAGCTTAAGGGCGTTGGCGCTGAGGGCTGTAGGGCAGGGAGTAGGGTACCAGTAAGTCTATCTGAATCGATTGGAGGCGCGTCGGTTGAGCGGGTCGTCTGACCACAGTTCGGACTGCATAGCCATGCTCCACAGGATTGAGTTTCGCGACGTTCTTTTCATTGTTCTCATCGATTTTGGCAGCCGTTGTTTCGACCCGCTCGCGACTGTGTATATGGGTTTACACGGATGGGGCGACGACCGGTTCCATCAAATTTCTGACGAGGTTGACGGTTTTCTTTGGGCAACGGCGAGCAAGAGGAGGAAGAGAACCGCCGCGCCTGCCAACAAATAGCCCCGAACGCTGCGAGAGGCGTCGGAATAGGCCTCCACCTTGGCCGCGAAGGCGATTGCTGAGACGGTGCCGGTTAGAACATACGAGGAAGTTGAGATGAGGGTTTGTCGCTCGGACCAAAGCGCGACGACTGCGACGCACGCCACGCCGCCTGCCAAGTAGCCTGCAGCGGGAGATAGGCCGAATCCTGCGGCAACGGTTAGAGGAAGCAGAGCCGCGATGAGGCCGGCGGCGGCTCTGGACAGCCAGTGAGAGCGCGCCGATTGAGCCAATGCGAGGGGCAAACCAGCGCCCAAGATTAGAGCGATCAGGGCGTAGGGCTGATAGACATCGGCTCGGGGAGAAGGCAGCGGAAACGTCTCGACATAGATGCGGAAGAGAGCGACCAGCGCGAAGATCGCGGCGCCTGCGGCTAAGAGATCGACTTCGGGCGACGGTTTCTTGGCGTCTGATGGAGCGAGGCTGGCCCAAATGCCGGCCACAAACAGCGCGCCGAGCGAGACGGCCAAGGCTTGGCCGATGGCAAATAGCAGCGCGACCGCGCCGACCCATAGGAAGAGCGCGGCGTTGGATACCGGCCCTGTAACGTTCTGCCGAGAAAAGACGACCAATCCGGCGGAGACTACGCAGACAATCCAGACTCTCGGCCCGAACTGAAGCCCCGACTGCCAAAAAGCCAATCCGCAACCAACGGCTAGACCAATCCCGCAAAGGGCCAACAGAATCGGCCAGGGCGGCGGGGAGAGTTTATTGCGCGAAGCGCCTTGCGCCAAAACCACGGCGACCGCCGCGCCGACCGCCAGCCATGCGGGAGCCCATACCCACGCTTGGTTCAAGTAGCCTTCGGGCGTTTGCCAGCGTCGAATCAGGTCGAGCGCGGCTGCAAAGGCAATAACGGCCATCGCGGCTGCGCCTTTGCTCTGATTGGTAACGACCCAGCCTGCCGCCGCCGCCGCCATGCATCCTAATAGCACAGGCGTCGGCTGATCGGGGGCCAAAACGAGCGCCAGCCAGGGCGCCGGCAAGGCTGCGACCATAGCGAAACTGGCCGGAGCGATTAAGCTGGCGAACCAAAAAGCCATTGTCAGCGCAAAGCCAAATCCAAAGCGAGAGCCCTCTGCGAACCAGGGCGCCGGCTCGTTGAGCAAACTCACAAGGAGTACTGCCAGGCCGCTAACCGCCAGAAAACGAACTCGACCAACGTCTGCCTTGTCCGACCGCATCTGTGCAACTGCGCCGCCTGCAAGACAGAGCAAGCCCGCAAATGTCAACATCCCTGCGTTCATCGCGCGCCTCCCTAACAGTGCCTATGTTCGAATTGACCGAGAAGTTTCCTGCGCCGCCGCCAAAATCATGGAAAGATTCGTTATGAAAAGTCAAATCATGGCGCTTCTCCTGATCCTCGCCGCTTCTGTGG
Organism: Armatimonadota bacterium; assembly: GCA_013359125.1. Taxonomy (NCBI): domain Bacteria; kingdom Bacillati; phylum Armatimonadota; species Armatimonadota bacterium. The sequence goes on from JABWCR010000030.1 coordinate 26,426, forward strand.
CTGTTGCGCAAGAGGCGCATTACTTCGTTCGGGTCAAGGGACAGGCTAGTTCGATCGACAAAGTCGCCGTCAATGGCCGGTCGGTGATCGAGGGCACGATCGCCTCGATTAGCATGCCCCTGCTGGTTACAAACTACCTAAGGCCCGGTCAGAACGCTCTGACAGCCACCTTTACCAGCAGCCCGCGCGAGGCCTTTACCATCGTAGTGGAAAGGCGTCAGGGCGGAACGACCAAGCAAGTGGCTCAGTTGAGCGCGCCGGCCAATGCCTCTAAGGGCAGACCGATGAACCGAGCGATAAACTTCACTGTCCCAGCGGTGGACGTTCAGCGCGTTACCGTCAAACTGTCGCAACAAGACGAGGCGGAGATCAAGTCAAGGCTCATTGACCTCCATAACGCCTTGGAACGGAAGGACATGTCTCATCTTAAGCGGGCGATGAAACCGGGCGTGGACGATCTGAAAAGCTACTACCCCGAGATGGCGGAATTCTTTACCACCATGGTCGATCAGTTTTTGGGCGAGATGGTGCAAGATCGACGGTTCAAGATGAAGCCGTTCCGCACTGATGGACTTGTGATCACGGCCAAAGGCCGGGTGGCAACGGTCGCGCGCAGGGACGGCAAGCCGGTTTTTGAGAGCGCTGCTATCAAAGAAAGCAACGGCGGCGGCTCATCGTCCAGTCAGATCAGCGCTACCGAAGTAAAGTTCAAAAGGATCGGCGGGAACTGGCATCCGATTCTGCACGACAACTAGAGCTGACCATGATCGCCGCCCGGCTTTAACCCGGGCAAGCGCGTTGGGCTGAAGTCGAGGTCGTGGCCTAGACCGAGCATATCGTTCGCCACGATCTCGGCTGCGCCCAACGCCGCCATGATGCCATAGCCGGAAAACGCGCCCATTGCGTAAAACCCAGGCTCGATCTCTCCGAGCACGGGTCTGTTATCGAGCGCTTGCACGTAGTAGCCGCCGTCGATCACCGGCTTGGGCGGGCGCTCGATCAAGGATTCGAGACTTGGAAGAAGCCTTGAACAGGCTCGCAACGTCGCCTCATAGTGAAGTTGCTCGTCTACCTCGACGCCGATCGACCAGAGCAGCAAGAGCCAATCGTCGCCTTCTGGCCTGAAGTGCGCGCCGGACGGTAAAGTTTCAGTCAATGGCCGCGTTCTGGGGTCGTTGCGTAGTTCGATTTTGGTCTCTTGCGACCAATCGAGCCGTATTGGGTCCGCCAGGATGATCAGCGGCGCGTCCCTTGGCACGCCCGAATGCCTTATAGCAAACTTGCGATGCCATTCGCGCTCTATGTCATAGTTTTGGTCGACGAATTTACACACATCGACAAATTTTGAACCCGCCGCATTGACGAAGCGATCGAACTGGATCTCCTGTCCGCTTTCCAGTCTGCACTGGCGCCCATCAATTGAGACCGCCCTGTCTCTCAGCGTTCGCGTGCCGCGTTCGCGAGCGGCCTCCAATAGATAGGCGCCCAGCTGCTGCGCAGTCAACCATCCTGCGCGTTCGACCTTTAGAAAGGCCTTTGGATTCGATTTTAAGTAAGGAAATTCTCCACAAAACTTATACACATCTGTGGATAAGTTCGAACCCTCAAGTTGGGCGGCCCCTTCATCCGTATAGGCGACGTATAGGTAGCCGTTGCGGTTCAATCGAAAACGATGTCCAGTTTTCGCGTCCAGTTCTTCCATTCGCTCGATGCTGCGGCTCATCAATCGCCTCATCGCGGGATCGGGCCAATGGTCGCGATAACACTCGGTCGATTTGTCGCTCGTAACGCTTAAGGGCGGTTCGGGATCAACGATCAGGATGTTATGCCGCCCACGAATGACGGCCAATTCGTAAGCAATCGCAACGCCTGCGATGCCCGCGCCGCAGATCAGCGTTTCCACTCGATCCATGCTCAGATTATGGCGGCTAAATCGCCCAGGTTGACATCTGTACACATTGCGTGGTATACTCGCCGCGGTTCCATACCATCGGCAAGGAGGTATCGCGTGATGAACCGATATATCGCCCCGAAGGGTGGGCCGTTGCGTTTGATTGTCGTATTGGCAGCGTTGGTCCTATTTGCCCCAGGCTGGGCTCGCAACGGTCAGCAGGTCGAGATCAAGGTCGACCGGAAAGAGATTCCGGCGCCGACGATTTACGAAGCGACGCGTGGGCTTGGCCCTCGTCAGCAAAAGGTTGTGCAAGGAGGCTCCCCCGGTCTTCGCGTTATCTCGTACACGCTCATCAGAGACAAGAGCGGTACGAAAAAGCGCATCATTTCCGACATGGTTGCAAGGCCGCCCCAACCAAAGGTCGTACAAGTCGGTATCAACGGCAATGTGGCCTCCCGAGGCAGTTTTGTTCGGCAATCCCAGTATTCAACCGTCAAGACGATTACGATGAACGCCTCGGCTTATGAGCCTGGACCAACCAGCTGCGGTCGATATGCCACGGGCAGGACCGCATTAGGCTGGAAGGCCGGATACGGAATCGTCGCAGTCGATCCCAAGTTCATTCCGCTCGGTACGGTGCTATTTATCGAAGGATACGGGATGGCGATCGCGGGGGATGTAGGGCGGGCGATCAAAGGCAATCGGATAGATCTTTGCTTTGCTACCGTAGCCGAGTGCCGCAAGTTTGGTCGTCGTCAAGTCCGAGTTCACATCCTTAGGTAGCCGCTCCAGATTTTTGCGGGGTTTCCGATAATCGTTTCTGGCACAATCGCCAGGGTTGGCGAGACGCCGAGGCGGTGGTCGGATGAGTTTAAGGATCAAT
>JABWCR010000031.1 GCA_013359125.1 Armatimonadota bacterium
GCAAAGCCTGTTTCGAGATTGGGGAGGGAAACAAAACCTAGGAACCCGCGAACGGGATTTTTTCCATTTGTAGCACAATTTTAGGTACGAATCGAGCCTAGCTCAACTGCGATTTGGCCGGCGATGCGAGCGTTGTTGCACAGAAGGGCGATGTTCGCCGCCATCGACTCGCCCTCGGTCATCTGGCTCACATACTCAAGCATGTACGGCGTCTGTTCGGGCCCCGAAGGGGCTTTCCTAAATCCATCTTCGACAATGCTTTCAATGCGATCTCGATCCATCGGCATCGGCGGCGGCACGGCCACAATCACCGCGCCCGGCAATCCGGCTCGGCGTTTTGCCGATAGGATTTCGGCGGCTTCTCGCGGCGTTTCAATCATTGCGTCCACCCTTTCGTCCGTCTCGGCGCAATAGAAGCCCGGCATCCGCTCGACGCGCCAACCGAGCAGCGTAATCCCCAGCGTCTCCAATCGCTCGCGGGTGCGGCGTACGTCCAGCACGATCTTGACCCCGCTGCACACCACGATCGCGCTGGTGGTTGCCAACTGGGTCAAATCGCTGCTCACATCGTCTCCGCCGCCCCGATGCACGCCGCCGATGCCTCCCGTCGACATCGCGCCGATACCCGCTTGAGCGGCCAAAAAGAGCGTCGCAGCGACCGTCGTGCCGGCAGACCGCTTTCGCGCCAAGATAATCGGCAAATTGTGCAGGCTGGCCTTGTCAGAGCCTGGCTCGCCGCCCAAGAGCCTGATCTGTTCTTCCGACAGCCCGATCACCGGCTCCCCCTTCAAAATACCGATCGTAACCGGCTCGCCTCCGCCTTCGCGCACTGCGGCTTCGCAGGATAGAGCGCACTCAACAGCCACCGATTCGGGCAATCCGTGTGTAAGTACGGCGGTCTCAAGCGCTACTTTTCCCATTGCGAAAGTCTACCAGCCGAACCATCCAGACGCCCGTTCGTAAGGTTTAGAAACCGTTATAGGTCATAATGGAGGTCTATGGAGGGCGCTCGCTTGGGTAGGTTGGCGCTTCTGTGCCTGATGGTTCTGGCCATTGCGCACGGCAATCCCGAGGCGCGGGTCGTTTGGTTCGATCGCTCGTTGGCGGTCGATCCCGGCGCTGTGCGCCTGGGCGACGAGTGCTGGCTGCCCATCATCCATGCAGAAAAGGCAAAGCTGACGGCCAAACTGGTCGACAACGGCAGCGCCGTTCTCATCGGCAACCGAAAGTACGCCGCTAGGGTGCTGGCCGTGCCCGAATCCTCCGGTCAAGAGATCAAAATCGCCTGCCTGCCATTGCGCGAGGCCCTCAAAGACCAAGGCGTCTCGACCGTTTGGGACGGGTCCGAGCTCAAGTGCTTTGCAACGCTGACCTCTATAGAAGTCAGCGATGGAAAACTGAAAGCGACCACCAGCCTGCCGGTCGAATCGAACGCCTTTCTAGTCCGCAATCCCGACCGATTGGTGATCGATTTCAAAGGTTGCCGACTGCCCGACAAAGAGATAGAGGTCGCGACCGAATTCAAAGTGCGCACCGGGCAGTTCGCAATCGATACAGCGAGAATTGTTGTGGAATTGACAGGCGCCGCGCCCAACCAGCCGCCAAGCCGCGCGCGCGGAACGGAGCGCATCGTTGCCTTGCCGACGACCGTCGCTGTAGCCGAAGTTACCGTCGTCGAGACCGATCCGACCGAGTTTGCGCCCATCCTGCCGGTGGTAGAGAATGCCGACGGCAGCGCCTGGGTGCGAATGCCGCTCAACGCCGGGCAGAAGCCCAAATTCGCCTTTGGCGAAAGCCCCGAACAAGTGTCGGTCGAGATCGGCCCGCTCACATTGGCTGAAGCCGTTCGACAAGAGTTTTCCGATCCAAACGGCTTAGTGCGCGCGATCAGCATGGCGCCCGGCTCTGCAGGCACGGGGCGACTGATAGTGGAACTAAGCCGTGCGGCCGCGGTCCGATTCTTGCCCGGGGCGCAGGACGTATCGCTGCACTTTACCGTGCCGCGAAACGCAGGCGGCAAGATGCGAGACAAGATCGTGACGATCGATCCGGGGCATGGGGGCGGTCAGCCGGGAGCCAAAGCCGTGCATCAAGGCAAGACCGTGTTCGAGAAGGACATCACCTTAAATATCGCCTCGAAAGCGGCGCAACGATTAGGGCACACCGGCGCGAGCATTCTAATGACCCGCGCGGGCGATCGAGATGTCGGTCTGTACGAGCGCACCACTTTGAGCAACGACTCGGGCGCGCACTTCTTCATCTCTGTCCATGCCGATTCGACCCCGCGGCCAAACTCGGCCAGCGGCACCACGATCTACTATCATAAGGACGACGCCGACAGTCGAGCACTGGCGCAGGCCATCCTAAAGGAGATCGTCGCGGTCAGCGGATTGCCGTCCAGGGGCGTTCGGTCCGATTCCGTGCTCTACCAAAGCGGTTTGGCCGTGTTGCGCACGTCGTCAGTACCGGCAGTTCTCATCGAGGTGGGCTATATCAACCACGACGGCGACCGTGCGAAGTTGGTCGATCCCAAGTTTCAAGACAAGATCGCCGATGCGATCGCGCGAGGCGTGCGAAAGTACGTCGGCGACGATTAGTCCCGCATGAAGCCTCCAACCAACGTCGTCGTCATTGCGAACGAACGCAGCTTCGATTCGCGCCAGATCGCCAAGAAGTACGGCGACGCTTACTCCCTGCCCGCCAAGCAAAGAATCAACATCCAGTGCGCCTCCTCCGAAGAAGTGCCGCTGAACGAATATCGCCGCAACATCGAGAACGCGGTCTTTCAACACCTTCGCAAGCACGACCTTTACGAGACGGTCGATTATCTGGTGCTGACCAAGGGCATTCCGATACGCATACGCGAAGGTGGCTTCTCTGTGGACGCCGCGCTGATGGTCGCTCCCATGCGACTTCCCTTCAGACGCGGCGTTACCGAATGGCATTTCAATCCTTTCTTCGATTCTAAAGGAGCCTTCAGCCGCAAGAAGACCGGATTTCACCTGGCAACCCGCTTGGACGGCTATCTGGCCGACCATGCGATCCGGCTGGTCGATAACTCCAAAAAAGCCAAGCAAAAGAAGGGCATCTTTATGCTGGATCAAGACCCCACGCGCAAGGGCGGCAGCTACGATCTGGTGAATAGCAGCATGCAAAGCGCGGCCCGCCTGTTGAAACAGAAAGGCTTTGAGGTGATCTTTGATCAGACCAAGGACTTTCTGGGCGACCGCGGCGATCTGATGGGTTACTACTCTTGGGGCAGCAACGACGCTCACTTTGCTCAGGCTCGCTATCGGCGGTTGCGCTTCTATCCCGGCGCCATTGCCGAAACGGCAGTATCCACCAGCGCGCGCACGTTCAAGCGCACGGATCAGGGCCAGAGCCTGATCGCCGATTTAATCGAATCGGGCGTTACGGGCGTCAAAGGCTATGTCTCCGAGCCGTATGCCGAGGCGCTCTGTCGTGCGGCCATCCTGTTCGAACGGTACACTGCCGGGCGCAACCTGGCCGAGAGTTTCTACGCCGCCTCGCCGTTCTTGCTTTGGAAGGACTTGGTGATCGGCGATCCGCTGTGCGCTCCCTTCGCTAAATGAAGCTGCTGACCGTAACCCCAAACGCTTCGATCGACGTTACCATGCAAGTTGCCAGCCTTGGCGCATCGGCCGTTCAACGCTCCGAACGATCCTTGATATGCGGCGGAGGCAAGGGGGTCAACGTCGCGCAAGCCTTTGTCGCGCTGGGCGGCGAGGCCATAGCGACAGGGCTTTTCTCCGGCCCGCTCGATTGGTTTCACAGGGACTTGCAACAGCGCGGGATTCGTTCAGAATTCCTGGGCCGAGAAGGCGAACCAAGGGTCTGTCTGACGCTCTTAGCGCCCGGCTTGGAGCAGAAATACAACGACCCTGGCCAGCCCGTTACGGACGGAGCGGCGCTCTTGAAGATTATCGCCGGCACAAAAGCCGATTACGTCGCGCTCTGTGGCAGCCTGCCCCCAGGATTGCCGGACGACTTCTATCTGCAGTGCGCCGAAGCGGCGGGCGATGCGTTCGTTGCCATCGATACCAGCGGACCTGCGTTAAGAACGGTCGTCAAAAACCTGAGGCGCGGTCGAAGCCTGATTAAGGCCAACGCAGAGGAGTTTTGCGATGAGCCGCCCAAGTTTGAGCAGTGCATGGTTACGCGAGGCGGGCAGGGATTAGACCTATACTATAAGGGAGCCTGGGCGCATTTTCCGGCGCCTGAGGTAAACTATACAAGCGCAGTCGGCTCTGGCGATGCCGCGCTCGGTGCCTATCTATGGGCGCTCTCGGAGGGCAAGAACCCTTTGGAAGCGGCAAAATGGGCGGTGGCGGCAGGAGCGGCCAACGCGGCTACATTGGGCGCAGGGCAGCTGAAACGAGCGGATGTCGAGGCGCTGATGTGAGGAGGCAAAGCGATGTTTGGCAGCATTGGATTTCAAGAACTGATGGTCGTGCTGGTGTTGGCCCTATTGGTTTTCGGGCCAAAGAAGCTGCCAGAAATCGGACGCTCGCTGGGCAAAACCCTGAGAGAGTTCAAGAAAGCCGGCGAAGACGTAACGCGCTCGCTAGAAGAGCCGTTTGAAGAGAGATACGATCGGGGAGACAGGTTCTAGATGAACATCGTTTATTACATTCTGGTAGGTCTGGACGTGCTGGTTATGATCACCTTCATCGGCCTGGTAACGGCGCAGACGGCCAAATCGGAAGGCATCTTTATGGGCGGCGGCGCAACGGGCGGCTACGCCAAGGCCAAGCCCGGATTTGAAGACTTTGTCTCGCGCTGGACGCTCTACCTGGCCATCGCATTCTTCGTACTCACGACGGTCGTAACCTACTGGCCAAAACACTAGGCCGCGCGACGGTCGTCGTAGTCTATTGGCTCTAAGACCCAGCGCTCTTGGCTAATCTGGCCTTCAGACTCGTCCTTCCGCGTGACGATCCAGATGTAAAACGCCACACAGGCTACAACGTAGATTGCTATCCCTGCCATCCACATTCGGTTTCGATCCTCCCCAAATGATTATTGGCGAGACGCCGCCGAGGCTTCAACGCAAGTTTACGAGATACTCGGCCAAGGCCCTCAGCTCTGATTCGGGCAAACGGCGAAAAGAGGGCATCGTAGAACCTGGCGAAACTTGAGAAGGGTTCTGAAGGTGCCGCACGTGCCAATCTCTGTCCGGCCGCTTCTCGCCCACTTTGGTGAGATTCGGCCCCCGGCGCGAGCCTTGACCCTCGATCGCATGGCAGCGCGAACAGCGATGCTGAGCGTAGAGGCGTTGGCCCTGCTCTGCAAGGCTGGCGTCCTTTGTCAGGACGGCAGGCGGGTCTTTTGATTGCCGAGGCGCTGGCTGGATCGCCCAGATGCAAATGGCCGACATCGAACCCAGCACAGCCAGGGCGACTAAGCTCCAGACAGCTCGGTGGATACGATGAGCAAAGGCCGGAAGAGCAACAAGGAAAGCCAGGCAGCCCAAGATCGCCAGCCAATAAATCATGCCGCCGCCCGTCAAACGATAGAGCGCGTGAAGAGGCAGCACATACCACTCCGGCTGAGCATAGTAGCCGGGCGAGTCGGATAGGCTGTCCCCAACGCTGAGCGGCTTGATAGAGAACAGCGCCAGCAGCAGAATCGCAACGACCGCGCCTTGCCAATCGAGGTTAGGCTTCGCCCTTCGCGCCAGATACGCTAAGAACAACACCGATATCAGCGGCAGCCAGACTGCGTGAAAACGGTACCAAACTTGAACCGTATGATCCCCAAACTCCTCGCCGCCCTGAAGAAACCTCGCCTTCAGCCCGCCCACTACCGGCATCTCCGACACGATCCCGATCTCCGTTGCCGTCGTCGATTCGGCATGGGCGTCCCAAGGCAGCGCATGACCGGTCAGCTGAAACGACAACGCAAGCCCCAAACAGACAAGGCCCGCTAGCCAAGCGGCGCCAAACTCCTTGTGCCAGAACCTGGCGACCAAAAGCGCTAACAGCGCGACCAGCAGCCCGCCGCTGGAAGCGTGGTGGAGCCGCCGCAGCCAGCCCCAACGCTCCTCGATCGCCAACACCGATTCTCTCGGGGCGTCGGGCTGGTAGCCGAACAGAAGCGCAATGCCGGTAATCGTTGCGACCGCCAGCAATCCGACCGCCGCAACGACCAGCCAGCGCTGAATCATGCCTAATCTTCGTCGATTCGAGAGAAGTAGATGACGGTTACCGTGTCCGTTGGCAAGATCGGCCGATCGTAAAGCCGCTCCATCAGCGAGGCGACCTCTTCGTAGTTTCTAAACTCGGAGTTCTCTCGCTCGATGTCGCGCGGCGTTAGGTCTTGGATCGGTTTGACCTCCACTCGATCGAGAATCGCCGTGTAAAGCTTTCGTCGGCGGCCAAATCGCTGGCCAAGGGTCACCCAAACGACCTGCCCAGTCGAGTATTTGTCGGATTTATCGCCTAAACGGATCGTTACGGTCTTGCGGCAGTTTCGCAACAGATCGCCATAAAGGTCTGAGTAAAAGTTGAGCGCAAACATAGTTTACTCCTCGGTCATTCCCTGCTCCATCTCCAACTCTTTCTTCAGCAAGCGCTTAACGACCTTGCCGGTCGCGGAGCGGGGCAGTTCCGTCCGAAAGATTACCTGGCGCGGAGCCTTGTAGATGGCCATTTGATGCCGACACCAGGCCATGATCTCCTTTGCGTCCGCCTCGACGCCCGGTTTGGGCACGATCACGGCGCACGGGATCTCGCCGCGCTCGGCGTCGTGCAGACCGATCACGGCGACATCGGCGACCGCAGGATGCCGCAGCAGGCTGTTCTCCACTTCGCTCGGATAGACGTTGATGCCGCCCACGATGATCATGTCCTTCTTGCGATCCACGATATAGAGATAGCCGTCCTCGTCGAATCGCCCCATGTCGCCCGTGTGATACCAGCCCGAGCGCATGGCTTCGGCGGTCGATTCAGGATCGTTGTAGTAACCCTTCATTACATTGGGGCCGCGCACCACAATCTCGCCAATCTCGCCTTGGGGCAGTTCGCGGTCGTCATCGTCGAATATCTTGATCTCGACGCCGGGCACGGGCACGCCCACCGAGCCGATCTTCCGAGAGCCTTTGCCGGGGATCGGATTCACGCTGGTAACCGGCGAGCACTCGGTCGGACCGTCGCCCTCCAAAATCGCGCAATTGAACTTGCTCTCGAAGGCCAGTTGAAGCGGTTCGGGCATGGGCGATCCGCCCGAAACGCAAAACTTGAGCGACGAGAGATCGTATTCCCGCTCCATCGGGGTTTGCAAGATCGCGCCGTACATAGCCGGCACCATGGCGGCGATCGTAACCCTCCGCTTCTCGATGTTCTCTAACACGAGCGCCGGGGTGAAACGCTCGACCAAACAGATCGCCCCGCCCAGCCAGAGCATATAGTTCATGCAGACCGTCTGGCCGAACGAATGGAAGAGCGGCAAGACGGTTAGGATGACCTCGTCGTTACCGAACTCCAAGTGCGCCTGGCACGACTCGATGTTCGAGAGGATGTTTCGATGAGTCAGCATGACGCCCTTCGGAAAGCCCGTAGTGCCGCTGGTGTATATGAAAACGGCCGGGTCTTCCGGCGAAATAGCGGGGCTTGGCAAAGGAGCGGTCGGCGGCTTGAGCATGGAATCGAACGGTTTGATTCCCTCTGGCAAGTCGCTGTCGGCGCCGACAATTAAGATGTCGCGCAACGATGGAATGCCGCCTTTCGCTTCCATCACGGCTTGCAGCAGCATGGGAAATGTGATCGCCGCTACGACGCCCGCATTGTTCCAAATGTACTGGATTTCGGGCGCCTTGAGCAACGGATTGACCGGCACGGCGATCGCGCCCAATTGCGATAGCGCGTGATAGGCGATGACGAACTGAGGCACGTTGGGCAGCACGATTCCCACCCGGTCGCCGGGCTGGATGCCCAAGTTGTCTCGGAATCCGGCAGCAGCGGCCTGAACCGCGCCCCATAGTTGCGCGTATGTTAAAACATGGTCGCGAAAGAAAACGGCAGGCTTATCGGGATGCCTTTGAGCGGAACGGGCGATCGATTCGTGCAAGAACATGGCGTTAACCTCTTGCCCAACTCTTTCGACGGCCTCCGGCCAAATCCTGCCTAAATCGACAGGTATAATCGAACCAGAACCCTAAGGAGACCCCAAAAACGTGAAAACCCTAACAGCAATCGTTGTCAGCGCCGGTCTGTTGCTAACCGCCAGCGCTCAAGACGCGCGCGCCATCATGGCCAAGACCGAGAAGCACCTGGACGGCCTCAAGTCGATGGAAATGACCATGTCGATGAAGATGACCGGCCCTATGAGCCAGAACATGAACGGCAGCTTTGCCATGAAACGCCCGAACTTTCTGAAGGCTAACATGGATATGGGCGCCATGAAGATGCAACAGCTTTCTGACGGCAAATTCATGTATAGCTACAACGCCTCGTCCAACACCTTCACCAAACAGCCGGCTCCCAAGGATTTGAAGAGCAGCGGAATGGCGGGGGGCATGGGCGTCTCGCAGCTGAAGATTTCGCAGGACAAAACGGCCAAGCTGAAGTACGTGAAGCGCGATACGGTGAACGGCAAACCGGTGCACGTGATCGAGGCGACCAACGTCTCTATGATCCCGATCCCCAATCATAAGATGTGGGCTTACATCGGGGTCAACGACAACCTGATGCACCGCTATGTGGTAGAGGGCACGATGCCCGGCGGACAGGGCCAAGCTGCCGGCCAGAAGATGCGCATGGAGATGAACTTCGCGTATAAATCGATCGGCAAGGACCTGCCCAACTCGATGTTCGTTTGGAAGGCTCCGGCGGGCGCAAAGGAGCAGAAGATGGCGCAACCGATGCCCGTCCGCCCCCAAGGCAAAAGCAAGTAGTCGGCCGTATAGAGCCTCCCCCCAAAATCGAAGATTGGGGGGAGGGAACGAAATTGGCGTTGCTTAAGTCCCCTGAACCTACCCCGGAAGCGTCCGAGCATCCCCTTGGCGAAGAGTGAAGCCGATCGAGTCAAAATGCTCCAACAGCGGCACGGCGTACTTGCGAGAGGCGCCCAATTCGTCTCGCAGCTGCGCCGCCGTAATCGAGCCATGCGTCCGAATGAACTCAGCAGTTCGGTCCATGATCTCCTTCAGCCGAGATGCCGTGTAATACAGCCCTTCGTCGATCATTGCAATCTGCCCTAACTCCAGGCCCAGGCTGACCATCTCCTGGATCGCCTGAGGCGGCGCGCCGACCTGCTGACCAACCTCGCCCAACGGAGGCGGTTGCGCTCCGCCCGAATCGAGCGCCGCCATCACCCTCGTCAAGAGCGCCTGCTGCTTGGCATTCGGCGCTATCTCGAAACCGGAGAGACGAACCCGTCGCTCGCGACCGACGCTCAAGAGCTCGATCTTTCCTTCGCCCGCCATCCCCTTCAGCGCGGCTTCCAATGTCGCCCGATCGGCCTTCAGCGCGCTGCGCAGAGTCTCAATCGGCATCCCAGACTTGAGGGGATGCTTCGAATGGTATTGGGCAATGCTCTGAAAGGCTTGCCCTGCCAGCCGCTCGACCATCGCGCCCGAAATCAGCCGTCCGTCCGAAAGCTCGATCGCCGTCCCTTCGGCCAGCGCCGATGCAATCTCCTCGCCGGTCAACTCGGGGTGCGACTTCTGGATCTCCTTTCGAGCCGCGCCGGATGGCATCGCGCTCAAAATGGCCGCCAACCGGTTCAGTTGCGTCTCGCCTCTCAGCCTCTTCAGCGTCTCCGGATCGCGCCGCCGATATTTGCCCGGCTGTAGATCGAGCGCGATGCCGCCGCCCAACGTCGTCAGTGGCGAATAGCGCCGAACGATGAACCTATCCCCCTGTGCCAGCGCCAGAGGCGATTCCAGGCGAATCTGAACATAGCCTTCCTCCCCCGTGCCCAAGTTTCCCTCGTCCAACAGATAGACCCGGCCCAGCGCCTCTGCGGCGCCGGCATGGACGCGCACCCTCATCTGGTGCGTCAGCGCCAGCTTATCCGGTGATTCTCCATGCGCAACGGGCTTGTCTAAGAGCCTTACTTTGGCATTAAATCGAGCGGTCGCGCGCGCCGCTCCCTCCTGTGCGAGCAGGCAGCCGCGCTCGATCACAGCCTTGTCCGCACCGGCCAGGTTTATCGCCAAGCGCTGTCCAGCAACTCCTTGCTCCAAGTTCTTGCCGTGGCTCTGGATGCCTCGGATTCGTGCCTCCTCGCCTCTGGGAAGGATCAACAGTCTCTGATTGAGCCGTACAACGCCCGAGAGCGCCGTGCCGGTTACGATCGTGCCAAACCCCGGACGCGGAAAGACGCGGTCGATAGTCATTCGGAAAGGCGCGTCTATCGGTTTGGGCGCCGCCGCGGCCGCAGCGCGAAAAATCGCCGCTCGAACATCCTCCAATCCTGCTCCCGCAATCGCCGATACGGGCACGATCTCTGCTTTTTCCCAGGGGCCGCCCGCAATCAATTCCCGAGCCTGGTCCAGCGCTAACTCCAACCATTCTCGATCCACCTTGTCGATCTTGGTCAGCGCGATCACGGCCGTTTCCACGCCCAACAGCTGCAAAATCGCCATGTGCTCGCGAGTTTGCGGCATGGCGCCCTCCTCGGCATCGATCACCAACAGCGCGGCATCCACACCGGTCGCGCCTGCCAGCATGTTCTTAAGGAACCGCTCGTGCCCGGGCACATCGATAATACCAATGCTTACCTCGGTCGAAGCCAGATCGGCAAATCCCAGGTCGATGGTCATGCCGCGCTCCTTTTCTTCCTTCAATCGGTCGGGGTCGATGCCGGTCAGCGCCCTTACAAGGGTCGATTTGCCGTGATCCACATGACCGGCGCTGCCCACGATCGCATGCTTTATCATGGACCCCGATTCTACACTCCAGGCAAATCAGCCAGACTTTTCTGGCCTCGCCGCTCGAGCCAGAAGCGTTAGGTATACTGCCCGCGGGAAAGCAGAAGCGAGGATAACGATGAAAGATATGAAATTAACCGATAGAGAGCGCGTCGTCTTAGGGCGGTTTGCCGACGGGCTCAGTTCGAACGACGTGGCCGAATCGCTCGATCTTCCGGGCGAAAAGGTGGAAGAGGCCGTGGAAAGCGTGCTGAACAAGATCTTCTCCGGCTCCGTAATGAACCTGGTCGAAGAGGAAGAGAAGGAGCCAGTCGCCGTCTAAGGCTCACTCAGCCCGCGCGATCAACCAAAGCCCAGCCAGGCCGAACAGAATGTTCGGCGACCAAGCGGCCAATAAGGGCGGCAGATAGCCCTGTTCGCCGACCAATTGTGCCAACAAAAGCGTGTTCCAATAGACGAACGCCAGCACAATTGCGATCAGCACGCCCACAAAGCCGCCGCTCCGTGCCAGCCTCAAGCTGATGGCTGGGCTGATGAGCGCCATGATCAAACAGGCGACGGGCATCGCGACCTTAAGGTGATAGCTCAGTTCCTTGCCTCTCGTTGCGATGCCCAATTCGCGCTCGCGGTCGATCTGTTTCTTCAATTCGGCACGGGTCAGCTCCTCGGGTCGAACCGGGCTGGAAAAGAAGTCCTGAATCTGCGGCTTCAGCGCGATCGGCTCCATCTCGCCCACCTTCACGTCGAACACATCGCCGTTCTTGTGATAGAAATGAATGGTGGGGCGGGTCAGGTCCCATCGCCCGCCGCCATAGATACCGTCCTCTGCCCTCACGACGATCCAACCGCCCTCCGCCAAGTTCTCCAAAAGCGCAATGTCGGTCAAAAGCGCAAAGTCGCCCTGCCTCCTGACACTGCCAATGGCTACGGTATAGCGTCCCGAGCGCATCACCACATTGTTCGCCGAGGTCGGCGCGGATTGCAGAAAGAGAATCCGTGTCAGCAGGCGGTTGAACTCGCGCTCGGCCTGGGGAGCCACCTTCTCGGTCAGCCAAAAGTTGACGCCAGAGACGACCAGCCCGAACAGGATCATAGGCAGAAAAATGCGGCGAAGGCTGATACCGGCCATTCGCATGACGGTAATCTCGCTGTCTCGCGCCAGGCGATTGACCGCTAGCGAGACGGCCACCGCGCAACCGACCGGCAGGCTGAGCGCCATCAGCGCAGGCGCGTGATAGAACGCCAACTGGAAGACCGAAACCAGCGGCGCGCGAAAGGCAAACAGCTGCCGAGCATAGTTGAAGAGGAGATTCCCGATCAGCATCAGGGTAACGGCGCACGTACCGATCAGCAAGGGGATCAGCATCTCGCGCGCGGCGTATCGATCGAGCAGTCGCATCAGGCTCTCAGAACCCTGTACAGGGCATACAGCGCGGCACCAGCGCCGACCAGGGCGATAGGCAAAGCAAGCGGCGCGGGCAAAAACTTGACCGCGATTGGCAGGACAGTGGCGCCCAAAGCAAAGACGGCCCATGCGCGGACCAGTTTCGCGCCCAACTTCGCGGTGATCAGTTTGCCTCTCAATAGAGGAGGAAGCACGTAATCGCCGCAGGTCGGGCAACGAAGCTCTCCTGCGCTACAGCTCTTCCCGCACCCCATACAAGGGATAGTTTCAGGAGGCTGGGCGCCTCGAAGCTCTTTGACCCACCGTTCCATCTCGCGCTTTTCGGCAAAGGTGAACTGAGGCGCAATATCGATGCCCCGCTGCATGTGGGCCATGGCCGGGCCGACCAGGCCATAACGATAGCAGAGCCGCGCTAGTTCGGCCCAAGCGTGAAAGTTCTTAGGATCAAATTCGGTCGCCGCTATCTGGCGCAACGCGAGCTCCGCATCGACCTGAGCATTGGCACGCTTGTTGGCAGTTGCCTTGGCAAAGGGGATGAGTATGCACGCCAACCCTAAAACGACCGCTGAAACCAAGTTCGCATAGGGATATTGAGGCTTGATGGAGTTGTAACCCATCCAAAGGGTAACGAGTACGGCGAGCGCGAACTGAAAGACATCCAAGTCGCCTTCTATCAGCATCATGACAATGGCGAAGAGCCAGTAGGCCGCCAGCGCCCAGCCGACCAACAGCAGCAAGAGATAGTCCATGCTTCCCTGGACGGAATTATGCATTATCCGCACGGCGGTATAATCGTCTACTCAAGAAGGAGGAGCGCAATGAAGTTGACTTTAGTCGCGATGATGGCCTTATTAACGGTGGTGGCAATGACTCAGGAGTATAAGCCCAAAGCGGGCGAGACGATCGTCAAGATGACGATCGAGAAGAAGGGCGACATCTACATCTCTCTCGGGACCAAAGAAGCGCCCAAGACGACCGAAAACTTTATCAAACTGGTGAATCAGAAGTTTTACGACGGGATTCTCTTTCACCGCGTGGTAGCCGGATTTGTAGCACAAGCCGGAGACCCCCAGACCAAGACGAAAGGCGCGACGGGCGAGGGCATCGGCAACGGCGGACCGGGGTGGACGATCAAGTTTGAGAACACGCCTTTGAAGCACGAGAAGTATGCTTTGGGCATGGCGCGCACGCAAGACCCGGACAGCGCAGGCAGCCAGTTCTACATCTGCCTGGAGCCCGCGCACCGATTGGACGGCAATTACGTGGTGTTCGGCAAGGTGGTCTCGGGCATGGCCCTGGTGGATAAACTGGCCGTGGGAGATAAGATCGTCTCCGCCCGATTGATTCAAGACGGAAGAAAGTAGTCGGTTCGGGGCGCCAGGCTTTTGCTTGGCGCCCTAATAGCGTTTATGCCGCAGAAGTTTCAGCGGTATAGATTTCGATCAGACGACCCTGCATATGCAGGCGGCGCAAAGTCTCCACCGCCAGCACGTCCAGTTTGACGCCCGCCAAAGAAGAGAGCTCCTTTAGCCGTTCGTCGATGCTCATAGAGCCGCGATAGCTTCGAGAGCAAGCCAGCGTGTCGAAGACATCGGCTACAGCCAGAATGCGGAGCGCCAATGGTTGTTTGCCCGCTTCCAGCCCGTCTGGATAGCCGTTCTTGTCCAACCGTTCGCCGTGATGCCGGATCAAGAACAGCGTATCGGCGTCGAAGCCCATGTTGCCGCAAATATCCTCGCTGTGCAAGGGGTATTGCCGCACTTGCGCGATCTCGTCGCGCGTCAGTCCGCCCTCCTTGTTCAATATCAGCGGGTCGATGCGCGTCTTGCCAATGTCGTGAAACAGCGCGGCGGTCTTGATCTTCTCGATCAGTTCCGGTTGAAGACCCAACTCCTTGGCCAACATCTCGCTGATGGCGGTTACCCGTTGCGAATGGCCGTGCGTGTGGGGGCTTTGCGATTCGACCTGAACGACGATGCTGCTCAACCGCTGATAGTTGGCGATCTGCTCGGCCTCTTTCTTGCGGGCAGCGACCAAGGCTTGAGCCAGGCGAGCGGCCAACTGTTGCAAAGCCGACAGACTGGCCTGATGGACGTTGGCGCCACAGATTTGGATAGCGCCCAACGGCCGACCGCTGGCCGATTCGGGGTCAAAGATAGGCGCACAGACGGACGGGGCGCCTTCCCAAGTAACGCCCTTTGGCGCATCGGTCGGCGGCTTCAGAAGCGAGTAGAACGCGATCGTCTTGCCCGATGCGACGCTCGCGCCGACCAACCCTTCGCCCAACTGCACCAAGGCGCGCTGCTTGACCAAGTCCGGCAGCGAACCCAACTTGACGATCGCCTCTAAAGCGCCCGCGCGCACGTCGTATTGGTAGACGGCTACGCCGTCGGCGCCGACATCGGCCAAATGTTGCTGAAGGTATACGCTGAGCGCCGGCGCAATCTCGTGCCGCTCATCGTCGCCCAAGTCTATCGGCTCAAACGCTGAGGTCTCCGACGAGGCGCGCTCCAGACTAAAGGAGGACGCCAAACCAAAAATCGAAATCGCGACCGAACTTCGCAAAAGGAACTGGAAAAGATCGGGCAGATTGCCTTCGGGCAGACCCACAGCGATTGCTCCAGCAACCAAGGAGGCTATTCGGAGCGGCCGGGGAGCCAGCGCAAAGGCGGCTGTCGCATGGAGCAAAGCGATCCACCATCCGCCCGGTTGCGCAAGCAGCCCGCACACTAGGCTGGCGGCCAAGAACGTCGCGGAGAGCGCAGTCGCGGGTTGTAACCGTTGCGCAGCAATGGTTAGAAAGGCAGCCTGAACGATCGCCCAGCCCGCGACGAACTCTGACCGAAGGCTGCCAGCCAAAAAGAACAGCAGGCAAGTCGATGCGACGACGAGCGGCACAGCGCCGATGACTGATTCTCGAGGCTTCATGGAACAATCGCTTTCAAAACATCTTCCACGGTCTTTGATTCTATTATCGCCATTCGGCCGGCATTCCTGAAGACCTCGAAATTAGCTCGCGAGTCATGGACAATAGTAGCGGCGCCCTTTGAGGAGATCGAACCTCCGAAGAGGGCGATGCTGCCCGGGTTGAGTTCGGAGCCGTTTCCAAGAGTTACCGCGCCTTGAGCCATGATGATCCCGACAGCCCTTGTGTTTTCAGAGAGAAACACCTCGCCGGTAACGACGAACGTAAACATCGAGCCCTTGTCCGCATAAGTCAGGTCGCCATAAATGGTCAGATCGCCTTCGACCACGACCGTTGCCTTGCCCTTCAACTGGCCCTGAATCTTGAGCGAGCCGCGCACGTTCAAGATTTCGCCGTCCACAAGAGTCAGGCCGAGCGGCATGTTGGATCCGCCAAAAATGGTTTGAGTAGCCAGCGCCCGCAACTCCATGATGTCTGGGAACTCCACATCGATCGATTCGGACCCGGTCTCTTCGTAAAGGGTCGCCTTGATCTTGCCGGACTTGCCGCCGCTAGAGGTAACGGCGCCTTCGGAAGAGATCGACGAGTTCGCTTTGACTGTAAGCCCGCCATTGGTGTGAATGTCGCCAACGATGGTCAGGTCCGTTTTGTCGAT
Organism: Armatimonadota bacterium; assembly: GCA_013359125.1. Taxonomy (NCBI): domain Bacteria; kingdom Bacillati; phylum Armatimonadota; species Armatimonadota bacterium. Next base: position 15,881 of record JABWCR010000031.1, read on the forward strand.
CACGGCGTTGCCATTGATGAAGACTGCGAACTCTGAGGGCTTGCGATTGACCGTCAGACCAGAAATGATACGCGTTTGGGTCAGCGATTCGCCTTTGTATCCGGCGGTAACGATCGCTTCCACAGCGTTCTTGCCATGGGCGTCCGACTTGTCCACTTGAACATCCACCACGCCGCCTTGAAGCTGAAACGAGTCTTTGAACGGGAGCGCGCGCTTGTTGTATCTCACTTCCCATCCCGCAAACTGGACGCCGCTCTGAATCATCGATTCGAGAATCTGCCTGGTTTCTCGCTTGGCCGCCAGCGAAGTCTGTGTCAGCGAGGCCCACCCGAACGCTGCGGCCATGCCGCCTAGAACAACGAGGGCGAGCAAAGCAAGCACATAGGCGCTACCGGTCTCCTTTCGTTTTCGCATCTTGGCTCACCTCCAACTGTTGGCGTTCTTCAGGTTTTGGGCCAGCGATCGCCTCGCGATCCACTGTTCGTCTTTTACCTTCCAGTTCGATTCGATTTCGGCCTTGACGCAGATGCCGGCGGTACCGATCTCGACAGTCGGCACGAACATTGTAATCGGCCAAATTCTTCCGGTCGATCCCTGCAGGCTCCATTGTGCGTCGGGCGTAATTTTGCCCGCCTTGTCGACCAGTCCCATCCAGAGCACGTTTCCAACAGCCTTTGTGTCTCCCGACTCGTTCGAAAGGTAGAAGGCAAAGGTCTCGCCCTCTCTGTACTCGGGCTCTTCGTCATTTTTGACCGGCACAGGATGCCCATAGGCGTCGGTATCCTTCGGCATAGTCAGGTGCAACCGTCCGTTTACAACCTCCGCATTCATAGCCTGTTTCGCCATCTTGCCGATCTCGATCTCGGCGGTCTCGACCGCACGGTTGACAAGCGTCCGAGATTGCGTATCGGTGAATCCCTTTGCGCCTTGGGTAAAGATGCCCAGAACGACGCCCGCGATGACCATCGTAACGGTCATCGCGATCAGCGTCTCCATCAAACTTAGGCCCCTTGTTCTCCTCATAGGCTCACCTCAGGCAAATTAGACGCTCCCTGACCACTTTGCCTCCTAACGTCGCTTCGTTGGCGCCCCATTCGATCACGACGGTAACGTGCCTCAGTCGCTTCTCGGTCATCTTTGGATGCGGCACCGAGGTTACTGTCATTCTTGCGTCGTCCGGCAGTTCTGTGGCCGGTCGGCCAACGGTCTTGATGTAGGTTGCTTTCTGCGAAGGCAGCGCCGGTTTCGCTTCCAGCGCCTCGACTTCGCTATCCGCGAGCGTGGCTGCAACGGTGCGATATCGGATCGCCGCTCCGTTTCGAGTAACCCAACCCAGAGTTGCGGCGACCGCGACCAGCCCCATGGCCACAATAACGATGGCCAAAAGCGCCTCTACGAGCGAGAAGCCGTATCGGCGCTTTTTAGCTAACATGGGCCGACCGCCTACCAGGTGTTATAGTTGGTGCCGTCGCTCGCCTTGCCCGTGGCCGAACTTTCGATCTGACCCATCTTGGCTTGGGTCGTGTAGTACTTGAAAGCGGCCTTGGCGACAGGATCGTTCGGCACTTTATCCAAGTAAGGCCCCTTCCAGTCGGTCGGATCGATGTTCTTCAGCTGCGCCTGCTTGTTATAGCCCTGTTGAGGCGCGGTCGTTGCAGACAAATCGTTGAGCGACGCCGGATAGTAGCCCGTGTCGTTCCTGAAGATCGTTATCGAGTTGCGCACTTCAGCCAGCGTCGCCTTCAAAGCGGTCTCTCGGCTGCGCGTGCCAGCATCGATAAAACGCGGTACGACTATAGCCGCCAGCGTTACCAAAATAACAAGGACGGCAAGCATCTCGACCAGCGTAAATCCTTTGTTCCGATAGGTTATGCTACCCATGCCAGAACCTCCTGTTGTTCGTCAAACTTCCAACGGGCTTTTCCACGCCGGGGCGGTTTTTTTTCACTCCCCCTATGGCAATCGGCAGAAAAGCCGGTATTTTTCAGGGGTTTATGGGACGTCGGGAGCCTTTGGCGCCCGGGTTGCTGTCGTACGAATCGGCGTATAATATAGCGCGTCGATCGACGACGCCCTATCTGGCCATTTAGGGAAGTACTAGTTTGGCAGTTTTTGTTTTATGAATGGAGGAAGACGCGTATGCGATTAAACAGGATTGCGCTCTACTTCGCCCTCTTATTGACGGCGATCGCTCATACACAACAGCACGCCCAAAAGGGCCCCGGCGCGGAGACGACCCTGCCCGAGTCTCGGTCCATCCGCGATTTCAAGCCGGGCGCGTTTCGGTCTGTCTCACCTTCGTTCGATCTGCCCGCAAACCTCGCCGTCAAATCGGACGGCTCATCCTCCTGGGCGCCCGAGATGGCCGAAGACGAGGCCGTCGGGCCGGAAGTTCAGAACTCCTACCTCTATCGAAACTTTGCCGGACTGGAGCGCAACGGACAGCTCTACTCAGACCTCGGATTGGCGGTTGGGCAAAACCACATTGTCGCCGTCAACTCGGGCGGCTGGGGCATTTACAACAAGCAAGGCGAAAGACTCTTCTCCGCCAACTATAACGACTGGTTTCAATCGACAAACGAATTCTTTTCGCCGCGCGCCTTTTTCGATCCGTATAGAAGCCGTTACGTCGTTGCCTTAGCCCGACGCCAGGTCAGCCAGCAGCTTTCGTTCTGGACGTTTATGATTTCTAAGAACCATAATCCGAGCAGCGCTCCCGAGGATTGGTGGATCTACAATACGAACGCCCGCCTCAATAGCTTCACCGATTCCCCGCAATGGGCGGCGGACTGCTCGATCGGCTACGATAGGGACGCCTTCTTCATAGGAGGCAACATTAGGGAGTGGGGCGGGACTCAAACCTTTAAGTTCTTCAAGTTTCGTATATTCGAGAAGTCGCTGATCTACCGGGGCGACCCCTTGGTCTGGTACGACCTCTGGGACTTTCGATGGAACGGTCAGACCACGCTCAACATGGTTATGACTCAATCCGGTACTTATGCGCCGGGCGAGCCGACCTTCATGGTCAGCTCTTTTGAGACGGGCGGCAATCAGATTATTCTCTGGCGCATTACGAACGTGTTGGACTGGAGATTCCATCCGGGCGTATTTCCCGAAGCCATCCAGGTCGGCAGTTATTTTCCGCCTGGATTAGCGAGCGAACCGACCCGACAAAACCTCATCGACATTCAGGACGCGCGCATCCATGAGAAGGCGGTCTATCGCGACGGCGTTCTAGACTTTGCCCAGCATGTCCGCGCGCAGTTTGGCGGCGGCCCAAACGAAGTAGCGCTCAAGATATATCGCTTGAACGTAGCCAACTCGCCCGCAACGGTCGTGCGCGATGTGATCTTTGGCGCTGCGGATTACGACTGCTTCTACCCATCGCTCCACCATACGTCTAACGGCGACGTCTTTGTCGTCTTCGGACGCTCCTCTCACGCCAACAGCGAGATGATAGGGATGAGAACGCTCGCATGGCGGGGCAACGTTCGCGAATCGGCCAGCCGATTGGTGAAAGCGGGCGAAGGCATCAGCAACAAAACGGTCTGGGGCCGCTACTTTGCCGTACAGCCGGACCCGTGCGACGGCTACGCCACGATATGGACCTTTGGTCAATATGCGTTAGAGAACAACTGGGGCACCTGGATCGCCGAAACGAGCAACAAATACCCCACTCGCATCGAGGAAACGAACTTCGAAGGCGCGATCGGCGAGACGATCACCTTTAGAGCCAGACTTTTCAGAGCCGATACCGATCAACCGATCGCCGGTCGCTCGGTCAGCTTCTTTGTGGACGGCCTGCAATTGGCTACGACGACGACGGATGACCAAGGTTGGGCTGAGATAGACTACGCTATACCGACGAACTTCCCGCTTGGCGATCACGCGCTAAGAACCGAGTTCGAACGGTGCGCTCCGGATTACAACTTCTCGACGGCCAACTCGACGTTCACTGTGCGCAAGGCGGATACGGCGATTATCGTCGAGCCGATCAACGCGCACATCGGACAAACGATTACCATCCAGGCGCGGCTGATGCGATTGAGCAACAACCTGCCTATCTCCGGGCGAGGCATCGCGTTCACCCTCGCCGGCCAGTCGCTCGGCACCCTGTTTACCAACGCGGACGGCATTGCGTCCGTTACCTATCCTGTGCCCGAGGGCGGCGGCCTTGGCGAAAAGGCGCTCGGCTTTGCCTTTGCCGGGGACGACCGACACAACCCTTCAGAAGCTTCTACGACCCTCACAGTGCGCAAAGCGCAAACGAGCATAGAGGCAGTTGACATTGTGGGCGCCGTCGGCGAAACGATCACCTTTGCCGGAACGCTGACCAGAGAAGGCGATAATCGAGGCATCAACGGTCGGCCCGTGGTCATCGCGATCGACGGATCGACCTTCGGAACGCTCTTTACCAACTCGAACGGACAGATCAGCATTACCTATCGACTGCCCGAATCGAGCGTGCCAGGCGACAAAGTTTTGACCTACACCTTTGCTGGCGACGGAGTCTACGAATCGACGGTCGCGACCAAGACCCTAACGATCAATCCCTCGGACACAACGCTGACCGTCGAAAATGCCGAAGGCGCAGCGGGAGACACGGTTTCCATTCGCGCAACGCTGACTCGCAATTCCGACGGGGCCGGAATCAGCGGCCGACCGTTGCAGATATTTGTCGGCGATGTCGGCTACGGCACAATGTTCACAACGTCCACCGGCTTGGCTACAAGAGCCTTCGTCATCCCCCAGTCGCTGCCCCCTGGAGCCAACGAGATACGCATCGTCTTTGCGGGCGAAGCGGTTTATCTGCCAAAAACATCGACGGGAACCCTGACCGTTACCCGAGTGGCCTCCCGCATCCTGATGACCGGCCAAACCGTCGTGCCGGGCCAGACGACGACCCTCAGCGCCACCTTGCAACAGAGCGGCAACCAACAGCCTTTGGAGGGCAAGACGCTGACCTTTCTGGTTGCGGGCAATGTGGTCGGTACAGCAGTAACCGGCAGCAACGGCACAGCATCGTTGCCCTACTTGGTGCCCGAATCGCTCGGCATCGGCGATCGCGCGCTCCGTGCCGAGTTCGCGGGCGACGGTCCCTATGATCCCTCGTTTGCAACCGCCACCCTTAGCATTACCAAAGGCGCAACGAGCCTGGCCGTCCCCAACGTCAACGGCGTCGTTGGCCAGCGAGTCAACCTGACCGCTCGCCTGACCCGCAATGTAGACAACACGCCGATCGTGGGCCGCGCCGTCGCTTTCACAGTGAATGGAGTCTCGCTAGGATCGGGAGTCACCGACGCAGACGGCATCGCGACTCGCGAATACGGCATATCCGAAGGCGCCGGGATAGGCAATCGGACTATCGGCGCCTCCTTTGCGGGAGATACGCACTACTTTTCTTCTTCTAACTCCGGCACGTTGACGGTCGGCCCCTCCCCCGTTACCATCGCTGTGCCCGAACGAGCCGGTTCGGTCGGCGACACCGTCAGCATCAGCGCCACGCTCAGGCGCGCAAGCGACAACGCCGCGCTCAACTTTAGGCTCTTGACCTTCAAAGTGAACGGCCAGACAATCGGAACGGCGTTCACCAACCCGCAGGGCCATGCCGAGCGAACCTACACGATCACTGAAACCACGCCCTTTGGCAACGTGCCGATCGAGGTCTCGTTTGCCGGAGAAACGGCCTATCAGGCTGGAGTAGGAAACGGAGTTCTATCGGTTACCGGCATCGGAACCGCAATCGAAGCGGAGCCTGCCGCCGGAATGGTCGGCCAATCCGTTCAACTGCAAGCGACGTTGCGTCGAACCGACACCAACGCGCCCATGTCGGGCCGTTCGATCAAGTTCTTCATAGGGACTCTCGAAGTCGGAGAGGTCGATACGGATGTTGATGGAATCGCCACCAAGACGATCGCGATCCCGGACAGCGTGGGTTCGGGCGATCTGACATGGACGGCGAGATTTGTCGGCGCCGGAGCCTTTCTGCCTGCCGAGGACGATGCGATCCTAACGGTTCAAAAAGCGCCGACAACCCTGACGCTGCCCAATCACACTGGGCAGTTAGGTGTTCCGGCAACAATTCGCGCAACGCTGCTTCGATCGAGCGATTCGGAACCGATCGTAGGTCGAGAGGTGATCTTCGCGTTCAATGGTCAGCCGGGCACTCCCAGTTTTACCAATGACGACGGCGTTGCATCGGTCCAGATCCCGATTCCGCTCGATCTGCCGATGGGCGACTATCCCATTTCGGCTCAGTTTGAGGGCGATGACGCCTATCTCGCTTCAGACGCCGCTGCGCTCTTAACGGTTGGCCGCGCCGTCAGCGAGATCATCGTTCCAACGGTCGAGTCGTCCCCTGGCCAACAGATCATGATTGGGGCGACGCTTCAGCGAGAACAGGACGAAGCGCCCTTGGCGGGCCGAGCGTTGGCGTTCCGCGTGAACGGCAATCCGATCGGTCAAGCGGTAACGAACGAGAGCGGATTCGCATCCGTCCCGTTCTATGCGACCGAGGGCATGGGCATCGGTCCCAAGCCAATCGAGGTCGTCTACCTGGGCGATGCCTTCACCCTGCCGTCCACCGGGCACGGCACGCTGAACAACAATCGCGCCCCCGTCTCCATCGAGGTGCAAAGCGCCATCGCCTCCGCCGGCCAAAATGTGGGTCTGATAGCCCGGCTCCGGCGAGCGACGGACAACATCGTGCTGAACAATCGCCTGTTAGAGTTCTATTTGGACGGCCAATTGGTCGGCACGGCGACCACCAACGCGAACGGATTTGCGTCGGTAACCGCACACATTCCGCCGGAAACAGCGTCAGGCCAACAAACGATCGAGGTTCGTTTTGCGGGGGACCATGCCTATCAACCGGGCGCTGGACAAGGCGTTCTCACCATTCGACAGCGGGCCATTCTGACGGCCGAACCGGCATTGATGCGGCTCGGCGGAGAAACGACCCTGCGCGCAACCTTGCGCTCGGCAACCGACGATCAGCCGATCGAGGGCGGTCGCATTTACTTCACCGTGGGCGACTTTGGCTTCGATCCAGTCGAGACCGATGAGAACGGCGTGGCTGAAGTAACCTTCGTCGTGCCGCTGGACGCCGAACTCGGGCCAACCTTCGTCTATGCGCAGTTTGAAGGCAGCAACGAGTACACCGAGACGTTTGACATTGCGAGCGCCGAGATTCGACGGCCTTTGGTTCGTCTGACGATGAACTTGGAGGGCCTTGCAAGTTCGCCCGAGGGACTGACGGCCCGAGTTCGCGTCGGCAAGAACGGCGATTCCTACGTTTATGAAGGCGCTCTCGACGCTCAAAGCGTCTTCGCGTTCGAAAGCGACATCGTTGGAGACGGCACGAACATAAGCGGTGTGGTCGTGAACGGAAGCTGGCTCAGGTTAAAACTGCTCGATCAGTCGATAGCGGGCGTAACCGAACTCCAGATGTTCTTGCCCAACGGCGACATCAATGGCGACGGCGCGATCGACGACATCGACCTAGCGATGCTGCTTGAGAGCTTTGGCCAGACCGGTGGCGCCGCCGACATCACCCGCGACGGCACGGTGGACGATGCGGATCTCTCGCTGTTGCTCAACAACTTCGGCCTGGTCGGCGACGGGGAGTAGCCCCCGCCACCGACCGGCTGACTACTGTGTACGGCGGTCCTTGTATGTGATTCGCTCTGAACGTTCGTTAAGTTTTGACTGCGCATCCACTATCCAGGCGGTTGCCGTCTGCTTCGAGAAAGTGGCGAAACGGTATCGCTTGACAAGCTTAGGAGAACCCATTGGTATCTCGACGTCGCCTTCGGCAGCAATGGAGAATCCGTCCTCGTTGCGCAATTCGCCTCGAGTCGCAAAAGTGTACGCTGGTTCGCCGGTTATTGCACCAATATAGAACTTGCCTCCAACCGCAAGGTATTCGCGCGAAGGATCCAGATCGAGAATCCACGTGCCGGTCTGGCCTAATCGATCCTTGCCCGATGCAACTGCTCTGAGCAGACCGCCTTGCAAGTTGGTTACGCTGGTTACTTCGCTGACGAGGCGTGTAAACCCGCGGCCGGTCGCCATGCAGGCTTGATCGAAGGGGTAGTGATAGAGCGGGCTTTGCAGGTCTGCCTGCTCGATTGAGCTATACGGGATCTTCTCATCGATCGTACCATCGGATTTGACAACAATCGGTTGGGTGTCCTCCCGCCATGCGTTCAGGCTGGGAAGCGACAGAGTCCATTGGCTCAGTAGGCGCGGAAGGACCAGATTTCCATCGTCGTCGTGTTCTCGAAAGGGCTGGCCGTACCCGGTTGTGCTCGGCGGCACATGATGAGGCCCCCCGATCATCTTGGTCGATACAATGGAGCACGCAAAGCCGCTTGGCTGGCTCGTTAGGCGGATGTCCGCCAGATTTCGGCCTTGGTCTGGGTGCGCAATCGAGAGCGGCAAGTCTACGGCGCCGGCAATCGAAAAGCTTTCGAACTTCTTGTCAGCGGCATTTAGAGCCGACATCACGTCGCTGGCCGAAAGTTGGCAAACTGCCCAACCAAACGGCGCTAAAGCCAACAGCGTAAGTACCGGTTTCATCTTCTTCCTCCTGTGTCGGGTTTGTATCGTTAGTCGCAAGTGCACTCAAACGTGCCGGTGATGTTTTGTATCTCGAGATAGGGGCCTTGGCAGTTGACAGATTGCTTGGCAGCGAATCTGTTGAGGCGCCAGCGCGCACGTGTCGCATCCCACGTAGGGATTAAAGAACGTATACAAGTCAGGATCTGCGTTACAATTGCCTGCGCCCAGGTCGCGAATATAGATCTTTCCGCCGTCAGCGGCAGCTTCCCACTGAGCCTTACACTTGTTGACTGTGCCTAGAGGATGATAGTCGCATGTCGCTATGCGTCGTTCGGTTACGGCACAGTACCTATCCGAACAGGATTGCGTGCCGACTTCGTACTTACAACCAGCAATTGCAACGTCGACCTTGCGGCAATTGTCGCAGATCGGGTCCGCGCTGCCCTCCGAGGCGATGGCCATTAGCAGGCGGAGAATCGTGTCGAAGCGCTCAACATCGGATTGCAATGTCGATGGTGTTTCGACTGCCGGCTGCTGGCAAAAACTCAATGCAGCTGCGACAACGAACAAAGCGCTACTGAGAATGCGCATCTTAACCCCCCCCCCCGCGCGTTTAGCGAGAGGCTCGATCGATGCGTTTTTCTCAATCATTATACACGCATTTTGCGAAACTGTCAACCCTCTTCGTTGAAACTTTTCGTTGTAGCCAATCGCCGGCGGGTACAATTTTTGTCCCATTATGCAAGCCGCGACGCAGGACGAGAGCGTATCCGAATGTATCGCCCGGCTCAAAGGAGAGATGGCCGATGCGACTTTGCTCGCCTTGGGCCAGACCGTCTTTTGGGACGAGCCGATCAAAGGCGCCCTGCTGTCCGCGCTTAAAGCCCATGACGCCCCTAACCGCATGATCTTTGGCGTCCACGATTCTGATTACTTTGCCAAGCTTCCGGGACTGATCGAAGAAGAAGGCGCCCCCTTTAGAATGTTGCCCCACAACGACGGATCGACCCGGAACCTTTGGTCTGCCGCAGGCGAGATTTCCCAACTGTTCGGAAGCGAAACGGTACCGACTCGAAGCCGATTTGTAGCGGCGGGCGTGCCGGTCGAAAAGATCGCGCCTTTCTATCCCGGCGGTCGAGAGGCGTTGATAGAAGCGATGACCGAGGCGTGGGGCTGGCGGGGATTAGTCTATGCCCGCAAGCGCAACCCCATCGTGCACGATGTGGAAACCAGCGAAGCCATAGAGGCGCTGGTCGAACTGCTGCGCTGGGGCTTTGACGGCACGATCGAGATGATTGTGGACGCCGATCGGCGCGAGGAAGCGAAGAAACGCGCCGACATGATCGTGCAGAGGGGTCGCGACCATTCGGCGGCTACGCTTTCAGACCTCTATCAGGCCCTCTATCGCGACATCTTAGATTGGCTGGCACTGGACTGTTCTCCAGAGATCGACAGCACCTTGAACCTGTTGCGCTTTCATACCGGCACGGCTTCCCTGGCGCGATTCCGATTGTTGGACCTGTTTTTGCAACCCCGTTCGCGCCAAGCGTGCGAGGATGCTTACAACGACTCGGTCAAGGGAGCGGAAACCTACACGCTGGACAAGTTCGGCGAGGGCGCGATTCCCTTCGACCTGATCGTGCCTAAGGTCGGGCGAGGCACCCTATGCGCCCATTCCCGCTATCTGACGGTGCAGACGCCGGACCCCATCGTGCTGCGATTGCCCAAGCCTCTGGAGAGCGCTGCAGAACTGGCCGAGGCGATAGAAAACGAGTTCGGTCAGTCCGCTTCGATAGTCGGCAAGGCGATCGCCTTCGTGCCGCAAATGGCGGCCGAGTTCGTCTTCGTGATGAACGAGCGCGGATCCGGCTACGTTCACCGTTCGGCGCAGTTCTGCCAGAAGATCCGCGAGGCTGGGATCGATTTTGCGCCCCATCCCATCTTGCGAGTCGAGTTCTCGGCCTGGGATTCGATCTCTGCCGAAAGTATCTGGCTGAGGCTGCCAGAACATTTGGCGGCGGCGTTCGGCCAGCGCGAGGTCTGTACGCCCTCGTTGGCTCAGCGATGGCGGGCGGTCGTGCAACAACAGCGCGATCTTTTGGACGAGATCAAACAAACGCCGAAAGCGCGAGACCTGCTCAGCCTGTTAGACCGCCGCGTCGGCGGCTCGTGGCGCATCATGTCGGAGGAGTACGACCGGTTGCAAAAAGCGCTGGAGGCCATTCACGATCAGGCGACCGTGATCCAGGAGCAAGCGCGGGAGACTTTGGCTCAGATTAAGGAGAAGAAGGCAGAACTTCAGACGATCCAACTCGAGAAGGGACGCCACTTTCGCGCGCATTTCCTACCGCTGCGCGATCAGCTTCATGCGCTTTATGCCGAGGGTCGCAAGGACGATCCGGCGGCAGGCAAGATATTGGATCAGATGGAACAGTATGGCAAGGCTCGGCAACAGTTCGACGTGCGGTTTGACGATGCGCAGGGCGATATTGGCGAGTTAAGACTGCGGCTACAGGAACTGGCGGCCAAACGGCTGGAACTGGAGCGCAGCCACGAAACCCAGCGACTAAGACAACGGGTACGGCAGATCGAGCGGGAGGCCGAACTGGCGCGGATGGCTCTGGTCAGAAACGCGATCTTAACCTCCGAAGGTTTGGAACTGACGAACAACCGCCCGGCGGCCTGGTGGTTCTTGCTGGCCTCTCCATCGGGCGCCTGGTTCCGCGAAGCCTCTCGCGGAATCCGATTGCGCTTCGAAGCTCTTTAGGGCAAGATTCGTACTCAGTTTTGTGCTACATTTCGAAAAAATCCCGTTCGGCGCGACAGGCCATGCGGGAGGGCGAGCGTCCAATCCGTCTCAATGGCGAACATCGGTCTATCTCGGGCGATTGTGCCCCTCCCCTGTATCCCCTCCCCAAACTCTGGCGAGT
>JABWCR010000032.1 GCA_013359125.1 Armatimonadota bacterium
GACCGGTTCGGGCGGCTACGTGCCCGGCCATGGCGCGGACATCTACCTGATCAAGTATTGCGTGTTGCCGGGAGACGCCACGCGGGACGGCCGGGTCGATTCGTTCGATCTGGAGTTTGTTCTGGAACGATTCGGACAGACCACCGGCCTGCCCGACCGACCGACGGGCGATCTGAACGGCGATCGGATCATCGACGACACCGACCTTGCAATCGTGCTGACGAACTATGGGAGAGAGTGCGTGGATTAAGCTAACCAGAGTTAATCGCCAGTTCGAGCGTCAGCCGTTCCAGAATTTCCCTCTCGTTCACGCCCGGGGCAAGTCCCTTCAGAGCCTTATCCGCTGTGCTGATGAGGCCAAAACTGGTCAGAAGTTTATTGGCATTGAGCCGCGCGGCCTGGTTTTCTAACTTTCCAGCCAAAAAAGGCTGTCGCTTGACCAGATCGGCCAAGTTGGTCTCTTTGGGCAGTTCGTCCGCGCCGCCATCGAGCCGAGAGAGCCGCACGCCCTGTTCCCGCAACATTCGGGCTTGGTAAAGAAGGCGGTATTGGCGGGCGATCAGTCCAAGTGTTTTCAGCGCCTCTTCCGGCTTGCTGCTGGCGGCCCAAATCTCGCTCAGTCGAGCCAACGCCCTTGCCGGATCGCCCGCCGAGATCGCATCGACCAAGGCAAAAACCCGCGCCTCCTTGGTCGGCGTTACGCAGGCCAACAGATCGTCTGAAGCGATTCTCGGACGCTCGCCAACGTACAGTATGAGCTTGTGGAGTTCGGCTTGGCAAAGGTCCGCCCTTCCGTCCAATAGTTCCATGAGTCGCTTGGCCACGGCAGGCTGGAGCTCCTTGCCGGACTGCTTTGCAACTTCGATCAGCCGCTTTTCGAGCGTTGGGCCGGCTAAAGGCTCGAACTTGACCAGCAGGCCGATTTTCTTGGCGGTTTGAGCGATGTTTGCGAGCAGCGTCTTGGCGCCTGCCGTTTCTCCATCCGATTCGGGCCACACGACCAAACAGACAAAATCTGGCAAGTTGCCAAGTTCCGTGGCGCTCTTGCCGCTTAATCGCTGGGCATGGCGCAACAGCACGAACCGTCTGTCTGCCAGCACGGGCGGCGTATTGGCAAAGGCGATCAGCTGCGCAAGATCGATTTCGCGCCCATCGAGAGGCGTATAGTCAAAGCCTTCTTCATCAACGTTGAGCGCGGCTTTGAGTTTGGCTACCAAGGCCTTCTTGTCCGCTTCTTCCGGCCCAGAGAGGTAGTAAATGCGCTGCGGAGCCGCCAGTTGGTCGTCGGTCAGCTTAGAATACGCGAGCTCCATAGCAACGCAATCTTACCCCGCAATCGCTTGGGAGCGGGCGTTGCTCTTTGGTACTGCTTCTTCATGGTCTCCAGGCTCTCTTCCATGGCTTTTATCGCCTTATCGGCGCCGTTCTCCGGTCCCCACCGAGCGCGATTGAAAGCAAGCACAAAGCGGTCGCCCGATTTGCGAAACTCTTCCCAATCGCGCGGGATATTGGGTTTAGAGGCTCGCCAATGCTCTTGAGGCGTTTGGGTCTCTGGCCAATCGGGCGCGCCCGACAAGCGCAAAACTTGTACGAACTCTCCGAACAGTTCTTCCGCCATAGATGCTGGGTGAGCGCGTCGGCGGCGCCCGAAGAACATAGGCCAAATCTCTCGACCGATCAGGAACAGCACGACAGCCGCGATGGCCGCGTTCAACAGTAGGCGCGCCAATCTCAGCTTGGATTGTCTGGCCATAGCGGCCTCTGAGTCTTCGCCGCCTGCCCCGGCCAAAGCCGGAGTGATGTCTTCTGCGCCTCGGGTGGCGTCGAACGGCGTCCATCCAATGCCAGGAAAGAAGACCTCGGTCCACAGATGCCGATCTTTGTCTTGCGCGATCCAAACGCCTTCCGTCGGATCCCAAGTCTGAGCCAAGAAACCGCGCGCAACGCGCGCAGGCACATCGACCGCTCGACACATAACGGCCAGAGCGGTGGCGAACGAATCGCAGTAGCCTTCTTTGCCTTCTAAAACAAAGTAATCGACCACGTCGCGATCTTCGGGGAAGGCGGTTACCGCAAGGTTGTACTTCATATTCTGACTCAGATACCGTTCTAGGGCGACTACCCGGTCGTAGGGCGTGCGAGCGTTCTGGACGATGCGTTGAGCCAGCGCCCGGACGTCGCCTAACTTTCCGGGAAGCTGGAAGGAAGATTGGCGTACCTCATAAGGATAATCCTCGCCGGCATTTCGAAAGGCGGCCGAGGTGAGCGGCGGGATTGTAACCGTCATGTCGTAGCTTCCGGTCGCTCCGTTGGCCGCCGCGCCAAAGAAGCCAACGATGGCGCTGGCTTGAATCCAATCGCGGTTCGTGCGCAGTTCGGTCAAGCGTCCAGGATGATAGAAAACCGAGTGGGAATCGGAGAGAGTCGTTATGGTCAGATCAATGCTCTGACCGCGATCGGCTTGATGGATATAGGCCGCGTCTCGAATGCGCTCGGTCCTGAATCTCTGAGTTTCATCAACGGTGCGAGCATGGTCAAAGCGATTGGGCGAGTAGGGCGGGCGGCCCTCCGGCGTTCGAATCTCCTCTGCCGCCAAGCTCAAGAGTCGAGCGCCGTTGCGTCGCCAGCCCTTGCCCGTATAAACGTCGAACGTCTCGTGCCTAAGCAATCGGGCGGCCATGGGAGCATCGTCTTGATACCTTTCAAACCGGGCGCTCAAGACCGGATTGTCCGAAAGGCTGACCGGGCCGGTGCCCACTTGCAACATCTCATTGGACTGTTGCGGTTGGCCGGTCCGGGTGTTGCCCCTTATATTGAATCCGAGGAGCGTTTCCACCAAGAGCTTTCCAACCAAGCCGTGGAGCGCCGGCGTAATCGCCAAGGCCGCCAGACAGATGACGATGGGGGCGACAATGGCAGCGCGCAAGGCCGATGCGGGCTTGGCCGTGTGATCCGTCTGACCGATGCCAAGGCTCTTAAGGTCATTGGTCAGAATGAGCGTAAAGATCAAGATGCCGCAGTAAAAGGCGAACAGCCAGCCGACTTCTGCCATCAGCAGCCAGGTGGACATCAGGCCAAAAAGGGCGATTGTCGGGACGTGTTGAAACAGCAGCCCCGCGTTGGTTACGACAAAAAAGGAGCGAAGAGCGATATACCAGGCGATCGAGGTGGCGATCAGCACCTCGGGTGTGTGAATCACCGCGATTCCGATCATCTGATTGAGCCAGGTCTGACCGCCCAGAGCGACCAAACCGACAAAGAAGTCTAAGACTGCGAAAAACGCCTTCATGCCGAACGACTGCATAGCGCTGCGCGCCCACCAAGCATAAAACGTACCGACCGTCAATATGATCAGCAACGGCGGCGCGATAGAAACGTCTTGGCGCGCCAGCGAGGTGAGATAGATGACGATCGCCCCAGACAAATAGTTGGCCAGATAGAGCGCCGCTACCCGAACCGAGTTAGGAGACCGTCGTTGCGCCAAGGACATGGCTTGCCTCCCTCTGAGTTTGTCGGGTCATCGGTTCATTGACGTCTTGCAGGCTCACCTGCACTATATCCGCCATAAATCCCATACGTCGATAGACGTTTGCAACGCGCTCCAGTTCAATATCGGTCGAAGATGAGAGGGCGACCAGAGAAACGACGGAACCCCATTCGGGAGCTATGCGCTGCAAGTAGGCGGCTAACGACTCTCCCGAACTCGATTCCGCTTGCGCCAGGCTTGCCAAGGCTTGTCTGGGCGCTCCTGGGTCGGTTGGTATTTTGATGTCGATGCCATGCCAGCCGGGGGCGACTATGGTAACGGGCAAACCTCTCGCGATCGATTCCAGCGCCAGCCAGGCAGCGTGCCGAATGCCTTGCTCGATTCGATCATGGCGGTCGCGATTCTGTTCGTTCGGCAACTCGATAGCAATGACCTGTCTGTTCATCCGCCCGCTTTCGAAGTCGCGGACAAAGAGCCGATTGGTGCGGGCGGTGGCTCTCCAATGAATTCGCCTTAAGGGATCGCCCGGCGCATACTCGCGAGCGCCGTGCATCTCGATTCCAGGGCCCTTCCGTTTGGCGCGGTCGGTCTCAAAACCGCCTCCGCCGCCTCTTCGATTCCAGTCCCACCCAGGGATCGGCACGGGTTTAGGCAGAATCAGCACTTCGGTTTGCGGCGAGACGACTGCAGAGGTCCAGTAGAGACCGATCGGATCGGTTCCGATAGCTTCAAGCGGACCGATTTTGTAAAGTCCTCTTCGCGAAGCGGTGAACGCATAGTCGCACTCGCTGCGTTCGCTTTCCATTGTAATGGGCACAAACTCCGGGCCGTCTCGTCGGATGCCGTCGCCAACCTTCTCTTTGATCAGCAACCACGATTTGGGAAGTTTGTTATCGGCCCAGACGGTCGCTCGCACTTGCACCGGCTCGCCTTCCCAAGCCTCGTGAGGAATTGCGCGCTCGGCGACCACGTTCTTTAGGCTCGTTCTGGCAACCCAGTAGGCGCCGAGCATGAGGGCAAAAAGGGTGGCCGCCATCCAGTAAAGCTGCAGGTTGGAGGTCAACGCGCCTGCAACGAACAGGAATGCGCAAGAGGCCGACAAGGCTATGATCTTATATTCTCGCACGGACGCTCCCGACTATGACCTAGAGTATACAGGAGTCGGGGTCGAATCGAGGATTTCCTGGACGATTTGCCCCGCGGACGGCGTTCGGCCCTGGCTGTCCGGCCGCCCGATGATGCGATGGGTCATGACCGGTTCGGCCATTCGCTTAACATCGTCCGGGACAACGTAGGGCCTCCGATGGAACACGGCCCAAGATTGTGAGGCGGCCATGAGCGCCAAAGAACCGCGCGGGCTGCTGCCCAATGCGACCCTTGGATGGCTCCTTGTGGCCGCAACTATCGTAACGATGTAATCTCTCACGCTATCCTCAACCCAAACCCTTCGGGTTTCTTCCTGCAATTGATGAAACGAATCAGGGTCGGTAATGGGTTCCAATCGATCGATAGGGTCTTCAAATTGGTGCGAACTGAGAATCTCAGCTTCAGCACGGGAGTCGGGATACCCCAGCGCGACTTTGGCGAAGAATCGATCCATCTGCGCCTCGGGCAAAGGATAGGTGCCTAAAAGCTCGACATTGTTCTCCGTTGCGATGACGAAGAAGGGCGCGGGGAGCTGATGGGTTTCTCCGTCGACCGAGACCGTGCGCTCCTCCATCGCCTCTAACAATGCCGATTGAGTTTTCGGGGTCGTGCGGTTGATCTCGTCCGCCAAAACGACGTTCGCAAAGACTGGCCCCGCGTGAAACTGGAACTCGCCGGTCTTTTGGTTATAAATGGTGCTGCCGGTAACGTCAGAAGGCAACAGGTCGGGCGTGAACTGAATGCGACGAAACTCTCCGCCGATCACGCGAGCCAGCGCCTTGGCCAAAGTCGTTTTGCCGACGCCGGGAATGTCCTCGATCAAAAGGTGCCCTCGGCAGAGCAGAGCCAGCATCGCCATCTCGACGACGGGACGCTTGCCAATAACCACGGTCTCCACGGCATCTACAAGTTTATGAATTTCTTCCGATATCCTTTCCGCGTCGCTTTGCTCTATTGGGGAAATAGCCATTATAAAATTCTACCTTGCGCCCAGGACGGAACGCCCCGGAACGCCAGGCTCCAGTCTGGCAGAGAAGGCGGGAGGGCGAGCGTCCCGCGATCCGGGAGGGCGAGCCGAAAGACGGGGGCCGGACGGGAGGGCGAGCGTCCCCGCGAGCCAAAGCGCCCTCAACCCTCCGCACCGAGCGCGTCGCGGATTTGTGTCATTATATAGCAACGTGACACCAGGGAGCGAGGCGGAGAAGCGGCTACAAACGGCCTCCACACACGGCCTGGTTGCCAAGACCAGGGGGCTGTCGGCGGCGGAGAAGGTCGTCCGGCCGGCTTTCCTTCGCTGGCTCTTGCTTCAGCCCGGCATCGATCCTGCCGGGGTACGGATCGAGGGCGCGGTTTTTAAGGAGATGCTTGATCTGGCCAATCTCAGCATTCCGTTCCCCCTGTGTCTGACGAAGTGCAAGTTTCGAAAACCTGTTATTCTGACCGACGCCGAGTTTCGTTCGCTCTGCTTTGACGATTCGACTTTCGCCGGCTCCTTTTCGGCCAAGGGCCTTATGCTAAAGAGAGACTTCTCGGCCGAGCGGGCAACCTTTAAGGATTACCTCGACCTGCGGCAAGCGCGCATCGGCGGGAGCGCAATGCTGATAGGCGCCAAGCTGAACGCTAAGTCGGAAGTGGACGGGCTTAGCTGGATTGCTTTCTTGGCCTATGCGATGCATGTAGAGGACAACTTGATGATGCATTCCGACGCGAACCATCGCTTTGAGGCCAAGGGCGAAGTGCGGCTGTTAGGCGCAAAGATCGGGGGGCAGTGGGCCTGCGTCGGCGGCTCGTTCGAGAAGGGAATCTTTGCCGAATGGCTCACCGCCGAATCGTTCCTGTGCAGGCGCGACGATTACGGGAAAGCCCCGAGCATGAAGGGCGCGATCCTTCTCACCTCCGCTGAGATCAAATCCCGCTTTCAGTGGAAGTCGGTCGAAGGCGAGCCCGGACTAAAGTTAGATCATGCCCGGATCGGCGTGTTGGACATCGAGCCTTCGCAAGATGAACGCATGCTCCAGAAGTGGAGCTTGAACGGCCTGCATTACGACCGTTTGGAGAACCCGAAAGAGGCCGACAGCGGCGCCATGCTCGCCTTGCTGAGACACTCGGACGGCGGGCAGTTTTTCCCTCAGCCCTATCGCCAACTGTTCCGAGCGTTGCGCGCGGCGGGCCATTCGGCTCAGGCTACGAAGGTCATGATCGAGATGAAGCGCGAACAGTTCAGGGACTGGCAAGAGAAAGCGCGCTGGTTTCGTAAGCCGATTGTCGGCGCGGCGGCGTTTTTGTCGAGTCTGGTGGGCCACGGCTATCGGCCGGCCAATGCGGTGGTCATTGCGCTTGGCCTGTGGGTTGTCTCCGGCATATTCTATTGGGCGGCGGCGCATCCCGATTGGCATCAGATTATGGCGCCGCGAGAGGCGGAGGTGCGATTCTCGTCGCACTATCGAGAAGATGGCGCTTGGCCGAGCGAATCGCCGCGCTTTTTCCCCTTTGCGTATGCGCTCGATCGGATGACGCCTATTGTCGAATTAGGGCAGGTGGCCGAGTTCCAGCCGAAGGGTCGGACGTACGTGCAGTCTCTGGGCATTGACGTGGGGATGTGGCTTCAGATTCTGGACTGGTTCCTCTTGATTTCTGGCTGGATCTTGACGACGTTGTTGGTCAGCTCGTTGACCGGCTTGATGCGGCGGGTGGAATCGGACGAGTAGCGGCGCTTTGCGCGTTGCGAACGGGATTTTTTTGATGTGTAGCACAATTTTGAGCAGGAATCGAACTTTGGAACGCCAGGCTTCTGCCTGGCATTCGACCTCGCCGGTATACTCCGGTCGGATGAGATACGACGTAATCGTGATCGGATCGGGACATGCGGGCTGCGAGGCCGCGCTGGCGGCCGCGCGTCTCGGCGCGTCGGTCGGCTGCATCACGGTGCGGATCGATCGCACCGCGCATATGCCTTGCAACTGCTCTATCGGCGGGCCTGCCAAGGGACACCTGGCGAGAGAGATCGACGCCTTGGGCGGTCAGATGGCGGTCAACATCGACTGCACGCTGACCCATATTCGCGCTGTCGGGACGGGAAAGGGGCCTGCCGTTCGGACGCTTCGCGCCCATGCGGACAAGTCGCTCTATCCTGAGCGAATGCTTGGAGCCTTGCTTTCTCAGCCAGGTCTGACTATGATCGAGGGCGCCGTCGATTCGATCATCACCCGCCAAGGCGCATGTCTGGGCGTGAAGATGGAAAGCGGCGAAGAAATCGAAAGCCGCGCCGTGGTCATCACAACCGGAACCTTCTTGAACGGCGTCTGCCATACGGGCGAGGTCAAAGAGTCGGCGGCGCGCCATGGCGAGCGGGCGGTGGTCGGCTTGGGTCAGAGTTTGCGAAGCATAGGCCTGCGCATGGGGCGATTCAAGACGGGCACGACGCCCCGAATCGACCGTGCGAGCGTTGATTTTGGCGCGATGGAGACGCTCCATTCCGATACGACCGAGGCCTTCTCATTCCTACACGATCGGATTCAGGTGGAGCGCAAACTGCTGCCCTGTTGGAGAACCCGCACGAACGAACGGACAGCATCGATCATACAGGCAAACCTTCACCGCTCGGCGATGTACAGCGGCCAGATCGAAGGGGTCGGTCCGCGCTACTGCCCGTCCATCGAGGACAAAATCGCACGGTTTCCCGATAAAGAGTCGCATCCCGTCTTTCTGGAGCAGGAGTATTGGGACAAGGAAGACCTCTATGTGCAGGGCACGTCCACATCGCTACCGGCCGAGGTGCAGTTAGCGTTCTTGCGGACATTGCCCGGTTTGCAAGACGTGGAGATGAATCGACCTGGCTACGCTGTCGAGTACGATGTAATCTTTCCCGATCAGCTTTCGCCGATGTTGATGGTAAAGGCATGGCCCGGATTGTTCAGCGCCGGTCAGATAAACGGCACATCGGGCTATGAGGAGGCGGCCGCGCAGGGCTTGGTGGCGGGGATCAATGCCGCCCATTTTGCCCTTGGTCGAGAACCGATCGTGCTCGAACGCTCCCAAAGCTACATTGGTGTGATGATCGACGATCTGGTAACAAAGGGCGCCGAAGACCCCTATCGAATGCTGACCGGCAGGGCAGAGTACCGGCTGGCGCTTAGGCACGACAACGCCGACGAGCGGCTGACGCCGATAGCGCGGAAAATCGGATTGGCATCGGTTGATCGAGCTAAGCGCTTTGAATGCAAGACGACCGAGGTTCAGAACGAGATTGAACGATTGAAGGGGTTGACTTTGGGCGGGCGCCACAACCCTCTTCTTGAGAGCGCCGGATTGCCGACGCTGACCGGCTCGGTCTCGGCCTATGACTATTTGAGCCGACCGGGAGTTGTCTGGGACGCATTGGCGGCGCTGTTTCCTTCAGCGTCTCCGGTTTCCGCCGACGCTCGATTTCAGGTCGAAACGCAAGCAAAGTATGCGTACTATCTGCGAAAGCAGGATTCGGAAGTTCAGCGGATGCGCCGGCTGGAAGAGCATCGCATACCGGAAGGGATCGACTTTCTCGCATTGAGGGCGATCTCGAAGGAGTCTCGGGAGAAGTTAGCGAAGGTTCGGCCTTTGACGGTCGGCCAGGCTTCGCGCGTGCCGGGCGTGCGCCCGGCCGACATCTCGGCGCTGTTGGTCTATCTGAAAAAGTGAAACCGGTAGGGATCGGGGGTTGACAAAGCTGCCAAAATGCGCCATAATATTGGGTAGTTTGACACTACCGGCGGTGTCGCGCCGTCTATAGATGAGTAAGAAGTCGGCGGACAAGATCGTTGCTCGGTGGCGCAGCGGCGCAGTGCACGAAGCGAAGGAAAGCGAGTTGATCGCGGTGTTAAAAGCGTATGGGGTTAAGTGGCGATGGTCGAAGAAGCGGCACATTGTCCTAGAGATGGATTCACGACTGACGCAAACCTATGGCGATGTCGTGTCGCTCAGTTACCATCATCAAGGCAACCAGGGCAAAGTGAGCCCTAAGAGTATAAGCAAGCTGTTGCAAGTGTTAGATGATTTGTAGTTTTTATAGCGAGGAGACGTGTAGCGATGACAAACGCAGAAAAGCTGGAACTGTATCCAGTGTCGGTAACGATGCTCTCAGAGGACGAGGGCGGGGGATTCTTTGCTTGGTTTACCAACATCGGCGCATCATTGTCGGGCGAAGGTCTGACAAGGCAGGAAGCCATTCAGGATTTGATGGACGCATCCGAATCCTATTTAGAAGTCTTGGACGAGCGAGGCGTTGAGCTTCCAGAAGTTCCGGCGACACCGGATTGGACCATGCTATCAGGGCGAGTAACGCTTCGGTTGCCCAGATCGCTTCATGCTCAGCTTGTAGCGATGGCGGAGATGGAAGGCGCGAGCCTCAATTCGCTCATTACGTGCATTTTGGAGTCGGCGGCTGCATCGCCCACCTATCGCCCCACAACCCTTGCCAACATTAAGGAGCCTCAGCAACCTGAGAGAAGGGGCTCGACACGCAGATCAAAGGCGAAGAGCCCTGTTCTCAAGCTATCTTCTGAACTTGGAGCATCCCCCCGAAGAGCTACAGTTAACGAATCGAAAGTGCACTACGACAAACCTAAAAAGAAAAAAAACCCCTAACCGCCGATCCAGTGCAGCAATCGGCCGCAACTCTCGCAGGCTACGAACACAGGGTCGTTTTTGATCTTGGTCATGATGAACGCCGTAACCGCCGTGTTGCACGCCTTGCAGGTATTGTCCTCTACCAAAATCACCGCGAGACCGCCGCACTTCTTTCGCACAGCGTCATACTTCGCCAAGCTTGGCGCATCGATCTCGGCGGCCATCTCCTCTCGCTTGGCGGTCGCTTCGGCTAACTGCGCTTCTAACTTGCTTTTCTCGCTCAAATACTGCTCCATGTGCGCGGCGTACTCGACTTCTGCAGCCTCCCTCGCTCTTGACGCCGCTTCAAACTCGACTTTTAGCGCCTCGATCTCGTCCCAAAGGCCGATCACACGGTCGTCGAGCGTTCCCCGGTACTTCTTCAGGCTCTGAATGTCCAGCTCCAACGCTTGGAGTTCCTTAGGAGATGCGACCTTTCCCGAATAGAGCTTCGTTTCAAAGCCCTTAATCTTGTCGTCGGTGGCCTTGTCCTGCAGTTCGATATCGTGAACTTCGGCAGTCAGGGCTTTGAGTTTGGCCGAGAGTTCGTTCTCTTGTGCGAGAGCAGCATCGAGCACCGCTTTCAACGAATCTCCCGCGTCCAAGGCTGCAATCTTTCGATTCGTCAGCATGATCTGAGAATCGACCTGTTGGAGCCGATAGAGCTTAGGCGTCATTGGGTGCATGGCAGAGCATCAAGAGGATACCCTGCCCGCAGCTACTTGATGAGGTACTTGGCCAGGCTCTTCTTCATCGGCGAGTCCAACTTCTTCGAATCGAGATGCCAGACCGTCGCGCCCTTGTGCTGTTCAAAGCAGGGGAAAGCCGTGAGCAAGGATGCCACAGCCTGTCGCGGCGCTCGTCGCACAATGTTGACTTCTGTCAACAGGGTTAGGTAGTCCGCGCCCTTCTGGTACCGCTTCATCACCTCGACCAAGATTTCAAACAGGCTCAGTTCTTCCGAACGCGCTTGCAGGTCGAGCAAGTCCTCGTATCGCGACTGGCCGACATGCATGACGGGGTCGTGCTCGCCGGTAAATCGGATGCGATACTCGTTCGGCTTGTCGGCCATGGTCAGTTCGAAGATGGCGCCGGATGCGATCTCCACCTCGGCAAATCGGTCCAGCAAGCCGTACAGAAGCCGATTGTCTTGGTTCAGCCACACTTCGTGGCGCCGATCTTTCTCGTCCGTGATAAAAACCTGCTGGATATTAGGGTCGTCCAAAAAGAAACCGAGCGGTATCTGGCAGAGCGGGAAGGTGCCTAACTCTCGGTGATGGCTCTTTAGGACGCAACGGATCGAGTTGGGGATCGCAGGCAGCATCACGGGCGGTTCTTCGTCCAAAACGTCCTGCGCGCGCGGATCGCGCATCTCTTTCAGCAACGGCTTGGCGAAAGCATCTTCGCTCAATACCGGGTCAAACGGCTCTTCCGTTTCGGGATTGATCGCATCGCTTGGGACCGGGAATTGGAGAACGGCCGGCATCGCGAGCACATAGGGCGGGATATGCTCAGGCCGACCAAAACGATCGTAACCCAGCCACTGAATGCGACCGTCCGATAACAGCGCGCTGACCAATGTATTCAGGTCGTCGGCAAACGTCTTCGAATCGGGCCGAACCTCAAACCGCTCTTCCAGCAATTTTGCGCCGCTCACAATCTCTCGGCTGGTCAGAATCTTGTCGACCAGTTCCATTGCCTCTTCGCCCCGGATCTCCAGCGGTTGGGCTTCTTCCTCGGGCAGGTCTTTCTCCAACTTCTTCAGTGCGGCCAGTCCCTTCTTCTTCCATTCGGTCGCGGCCTTCGGGTCGTGCCAGGCAGCTTCTCCAGCGAATATCAAGTTCGATTTCTGCAATACCGCGTCGAACAGTGCGACAGGGCTATAGGGAAAGACCCAGCGCGGATCGGGATCGAGGGTGGAATACCAGGCCACGAAGCCGACCGCCCGATTATCGATCGGCGCCTCGAGCTTCTTAATCATCTTGACGACGGCTCCGGTCGGGTCGTCCGACCAGGGAAGTCCCTTGCCTGCTTTGAGATAAGGCTCAACGGCTTCTCGGCTCAATCCATTGTAAAAAAGAGCATCGTCGGCGGCGCGCTCTCGCTCTGATTCCAGAGCCCACTCGTAGGGCTGCGGTTCCAGCTCTTCAACATGGAACAGCCAATCGCGCAATCCAAGCCAGCCCGACTCGGTGCAGAAGAGAACGCCCGATTGTTCGGCAATTCTGGGCAATGCCTCCAGATAGAACTCGGGAATTCGACGATAAAGACTAGCGCACTCGTCGGCGGCGCGCTGCAAGCTAATAGCAGCGCCGTGAGCCCTGATCATCGACTCAAGAAAGCCGAGCAAAGGCGCTTCGGACGAGAGCGCGCGGTAGGCAGGCATCCATCGGCGGTCGCGCTGGACAAACTTATCAGGCTGCGTCAGGAGCGCCGCGCGCAACGAAAGCTGGCTAATACCGAGGTCTTTGAGCTTCTCGACGGCTTCGCTCAGCCGAGCAGTGCCGCTGGACGGCAACGATTCCAGAATAAGTCGGTCTATGTAGTCTCTCGCCAACTGATCGTCGCGAGTAGCGGTTTTGGCCATCCTGTCCCCTCCGGACTCAAAATCTGAGCAATGTAAAGTATGGCACACGAAGGCAAGGGCTTGAAGCCTGTTGGACGATGCGCCATAATCAAGGGCCAGGAACCGGCAAGAAAACGCTGGCGTATCTATTATCGACAATCTTGGAGGATCAAGGTCTCTATGAACATACTCAAAACCGGAATGCTGATGGCCGTGCTGACCATCCTGCTTGGAATAGTCGGCCAGTTGGCTGGCGGCCAGCAGGGTTTAATCATGGCGCTCGTTATCGCGGGCGGCATGAACTTCGTCATGTACTGGTTCAGCGACAAGATGGTTCTGGCCATGTATCGCGCTCAACCCGTAACCGAGGCGCAGGCGCCCGATCTCTACCGAATGACCCGAAACTTGTGCCAGAGAGCCGGTCTGCCGATGCCGAAGCTTTACATATTGCCCGAAATGCAGCCCAACGCCTTCGCAACGGGACGCAATCCCAATAACGCAGTGGTCGCGGTTACGCAAGGCCTGCTTCAGTTGATGGACACTGCCGAGGTCGAAGGAGTCATCGCGCACGAATTGGCGCACATCAAGAATCGCGACATGCTGACAATGACAATCGCCGCCACGATCGTGGGCGCGATCAGTTTCCTGCCCAGACTGCTGCTCTTTAGCGGCGGACGCAACGATCGCGGCGTTCATCCGGGCATCGTGCTGGCCGTCAGCATTCTCTCGGTGTTCGCGGCGATACTGCTACAGATGGCCATTTCGCGCGCTCGGGAGTACGAGGCCGACCGAGTCGGCGCAGAGATCGCGGGCCATCCCAACGGCTTGGCCAGCGCGCTGTTAAGGCTGGAGCAAGCCTCCCAGCGCATTCCGATGGAGCACGGTTCTCCTGCCACTGCGCATCTCTTCATCGCCAATCCTTTCAGCGCTAAGGGCATGATGAACATGTTCAGCACGCATCCGCCCATTGCCGAGCGCGTCAAGCGTCTGAAAGCGATGGTCGGCGCTTACTAATCGGCTCCCTGTCGGGGTATCATAGGCGGCAACAATCGCTATCCCGGCAGGGGGTCTTTCAATGCAGGATGCCGTAATCGTAGCCCTATCGCGCACACCGATCGCCAAGTCGCCAAGAGGCTCTTTTCGCCACACGCGCCCCGACGATTTGGCGGCAGCAGCGATCAAAGCGGCGCTTGCACAACTTCCTTCGCTCGATTTCCACGAAATCGACGACGCCGTCTTGGGCTGCTCGATGCCCGAAGGCGAATCGGGTATGAACGTGGCTCGGGTGGCCTGCCTTCGGGCAGGTCTGCCCAATACTATCCCGGGCGCCACCGTCAACCGTTTCTGCGCGTCTGGGTTGGAGGCTGTCGCAATCGCCGCACAGCGCATCCGATCGGGCGATGCGGAAATCATGATCGCTGGCGGCACCGAAAGCATGACCCTGGTTCCGTTTTTGGGCGTCAGCACCAAGCCCAATCCCGCATTGGTCGATTCGGCGCCGAACACCTATCTGAACATGGGCCTCTCGGTCGAGCAACTGTCCAAAAAGCATGGCGTAACGCGAGAGCAGGCGGACGCTTTCTCTGTGGCAAGCCACGAGAAGGCCTTGGCCGCGCAGGCAGAAGGCAAGTTCGAGGCAGAAATCGCTCCTGTTGAGACAGTCGTCGAAGAGAGCGTTGACGGTCGGCCTGTCGAGAAGAAGTTGCGAGCCGACAAAGACGAGGGCCCGCGAGCGGGCACGACCCTAGAAGGGCTTGCAAAACTGAGACCGGCATTCCGATCGGATGGCGTGATCACGGCGGGCAATGCGTCCCAACGAAGCGACGGCGCCGCGATCGTAATACTTATGAGCGCGTCCAAGGCAGACAAACTGGGCATCAAACCGTGGGGACGATTTGTCGGCTACACGACCGCTGCGGTAGCTCCAGAGGATTTTGGCGTTGCGCCCGCCTACGCCGTGCCAAAACTGCTGAAAAAGCACGGCCTCAATCCAGAAGATCTGGATCTGATCGAGTTTAACGAGGCCTTTGCCGCGCAGGCGCTCGCATCGGACAAACTCTATCCGTTGCCGATGGATCGGATGAATGTGAACGGCGGGGCGATCGCCTTGGGCCACCCGCTCGGATGCACCGGGGCGCGACAGACGGTTACGCTTTTCCACGAGCTTCGACGAAGAAGCGGCAAATACGGCTTAGTTACAATGTGCGCTGCGCTCGGGATGGCCGGCGCAGGATTGTTCGAAGCCTATTCTTAATGAACACAGGAGAGGGCAATGAAGCCAGCAACGATTGAGAACGCTCAGCTGAACGGCGTTGAGCTGCTAAAGATAATGTTCGCTTCGCGCGAGGGCGACCGGCGCGAAGGAATCCTAATGCGTCAGGGCAAAGGGTGGTTTCAAGTGCCGGGCATGGGGCACGAGGCGATCGCCGCGATCGCTTTTCACCTGCGGCCGGACGACTATCTGTTTCCGACTTATCGAGATCGAGCCCTGATGGTTGCCCGAGGAATGACAACCCGAGAAATCGCTCTAGACTTCTATGCTCGCCACGGCTCTAGTTCGGACGGTCGAAATATGCCGGCGCACTACTCTTCGGCTCGGCTCAATGTCTTCTCCGTAGCGACGCCTACCGGAGCGCAATGTCTGCCCGCGGCTGGCGCGGCTTGGGCGTTCAAGTCGGATGGCAAGGATAGCGTTGCCATCTGCACCATTGGCGACGCGGCGAGCCGTCAGGGCGAATTCTACGAGGCCATCTGCTTAGCCGTTCAGGATAAGCTTCCCGTCGTCTTTATCATCGAGGATAATCAATACGGCATCAGCACGCCGACGGCGCACATGCTCCCTACTCGGCTAGGAATCTTCAGCGACGAACTGATCATGAAGATCAACGGTCGAGACGCTGCCGAAGTCTTTGCGAAAGGCGGCGAGGCGATCGCCAAAGCCAGGCGCGGAGACGGGCCGACGGTGATCTGGGCCGAAATCGACCGACTCGGCTCCCACACCAGCGCCGACGACCATCGCGTCTATCGACCGTTGGACGAAATTGACGAGATGATGAAGCGCGACCCGATTCTGTTGTTATCCGAGAAGCTGATTGCGAACGGCGAGTTGACGGAAAGCGATTGGCAAGCCATCCAGGACGAGATCGCCGCAGAAATAGACGCAGTCTATCAGGAAACCGAGCGCGTTCCGTTTGCGCCGGCATCGGAAGTGATGGATCATCTCTACGGCCCGCAGGTCTCCTATCGTCCGGTGCCGTTCCAGCCCGAAGAATCGACCGGCACAATGGTACAGGCGGTTAACCAAGTGCTAGACGCGGGCTTGGCGACCTTCCCCAAGACCATCATGTACGGCGAGGATATCGAGGACCCCAAAGGCGGCGTATTCGGGTTTACCAAGGGCTTGACACAGAAGTATCCTGGGCGCGTGACGAACTCGCCCTTGGCCGAGGCGACCATCGTAGGCGCGGCGGTCGGTCTGGCCACGGCTGGATACAAACCTGTGTTCGAGATTCAGTTTATCGATTTCATAACGCCCGGTTTTCATCAGATGGTCAGTCAGGTCGGTACGCTCCGTTGGCGATCGAAGGGCGAGTGGAAATGCCCAATGGTCATCTACTCGCCATACGGCGCCTATCTGCCTGCGGGCGGCATGTGGCACAGCCAAAGCAACGACGGTTGGTGGGCGCACATTCCCGGTCTGCGGACGGCGATCCCCAGCACGCCCGAGGACGTGGTCGGTCTTTTCTGGTCGGCCTTTCAAGACGAGGATCCATCGCTGATCTTGATACCAAAGCACATCTTTAGGATCAAGATGCCGCAATCAAAGTACGAAGCGATTCCTTTCGGCAAGGCCGCCGTGCGGCGCGAAGGATCTGACGTTACGATCGTCAGTTGGGGCAACTGCCTAGAGTTAGCCGAAGCTGCCGCCAATCAAGCGCAAGAAGAAGGAGTCAGTGTCGAGGTCATCGATCTGCGCACGATTCAGCCTTGGGACGAGGAGACGGTCGAGAAGTCGCTGGCCAAAACGGGGCGATTGGTGGTCGTCCATGAGGATCAGCGCACCTGCGGACTGGGCGCAACGGTCGTAACCGAGATGGTCTCTCACGCTCATCGATTCAACTGCCTGCTGGCGCCGCCTCAGTTGGTCGCTCGGAAGGACGTCTACATTCCGTTCTGCCCCGATCTGGAGTACGCGGTCTTGCCCGATCTCAAGCAGGTTCTTCAAGCCGTCTACAACACGATGGAGTGATTGCGATATGCCAATAACGGAAGTTCTAGTGCCGCAACTGGGAGAAGGCCTGCAAGAGGTCAAGGTTATCCGCTTTCTGAAGCAGCCCGGCGAGACGATCAAGCGCGACGAGCATTTTTACGAGATGGAGACCGACAAGGCAGTGGTCGAAGTCGAGTCGCCCTATGACGGGACGCTGACCGAGTGGCTTGCCGGCGAGGGCGATGTGCTGGCCATTGGCGCGCCCATCGCCAAGATGGAGACTGCCGAGGCTGTCGCCGCGCCCGCTGCTCATGGCGCGCCAGTCTCTCATGCCGTTCCGACCGCGCCCGTTCGCACTGAACGTCCGGCAGCCGGCGATGTGGTCATCCCTCCGCGCACACGGGCTCATGCAAAGAGCTTGGGACTTACTGAAGACGAGCTTCGCTCGATCCCATCGAACACGGGCAAACTGATGCCCGAAGATGTGGACGCTTTCGTGTCGGCCCGCGGTAGCGCCGCGGTCGAGGTTGCGGGCGAAGGCTACACCGACCGTCCGGTGCCGGCTCAGCAGCGCACATTCATGTATCGAGTCAAGCGCAGCAGCCAGATCGTTGTGCCGGGCACCATCGATATCTTTGTGCCTTGGAAGAACATTCGAGGTCTATTCGAGAGTTTGCGCAAAGAGGACGTCGAGGTGCAGCCGTCCGAGTTCGTAATGGCGGCGTTTTGTATCGCCCAATCGGCTAAAAACCACACCAAGTTCCGCTCGACTCTTGTCGGAGAAGAGACGATACGAGAGTGGGATCATCTGAATATGGGGATCGCGGTCGCCCGGCCGAGCGACGAGTTGGTTACCGCAGTCGTGAACGATGCCGATGCCCTAGAGTTTGTGCCGTTCGCTCGGGCCGTTCAGAGCCAGGTTCGACGCGCTCGCGAGGGGCAAGACCAGGCGTCGATGGCCACGCAGATGTTAGTAACCTACATGGGCGCTCATAATATCGTCGCGGCGGTTCCGGTTCTCGTTTCGCCCGCAGTGTCGGTCGTTTTCATTGGGGCGGCGCATCTTCGAGAGGGCCAGTTGATGACGACCGTCGGTCTGACCTTCGATCATCGGCTGATCAACGGCGTGGGAGCGGCGAACTTTCTGAACGAGATCGGCGAGCGGATGGAGAAGCTGGAGCGTTCCGAACTGGGGCTTTAACCGACTAAACGCGAACGAATCGCTGGGCGGCGTAAAAGGCAGACAATGCGCCCATGATCGTGCCGGCGCCGACCAGCAGGCCGGCCACAGCCAATGGCGGCGCCGCGGCCGCCCAATTGCCGATAAAAGGCGCGGCCTCGGCCAAGGCGTCCAAGGCGCGCGGCACCGAAGCCAACACAATAATGGCCGCCAGAAGACCGCCCAACATTCCTTGCACCGCGCCTTCTAGAACGAAAGGCAAACGAATCGTTCGATGGGTCGCGCCGACCAGAGCCATCACGGCGATCTCATCTTCGCGAGCTTTAACGGTCAGTCGAATGGCGTTGTAGATCAAGATCAACGCCCCCAGCATCAAGATGCCGGTGAAGATCAGCCCCGTCCAGCGGACAATCCGCGCAATGCCTTGAACCATGCCGAGATCATCGCGCAGATCGACCACCTTATCGATCACTGGCTCTTCTCTAATCTTGTCCGCCAGCGTCAAGCAAAGTTCGGGCTTTTTGGCCGCTACGACCAACTTATCGGGCAACGGATTGGGCATTCCTTCAAAGGTCATGTCGCTGCCCAATCGTCTCTTCTCTTCGGGCCAGGCTTCCTCTTTAGTAACCAGTTTGACCGACTTGGTTTCGGGCATTGCTTCAATCCGACCGACGACCGCCTCTATTTCTTCTCGCGGGGCGTCCATTTTGGCGAAGGCATTGATTTCGAACTGTCTAGGCAAGGAGGACGCTACGCTGTCCAATTGGAACAGAGTGAAGGCGACGAGACCCAGCAACACCAACGAAACCATGGCCGTCGTGATGGCGGCCAGTTGCATCGAAGCATCCCTCTTGAGGCTGGTGAGGGTCTCTTCTATAATGAAGAGCGTTCTGTGAAGCATTAGAGACTCCTCACAACGGCCCGCGTTCGATCCAGGTCGGACGGGTAGAGGCTTTCTTCAGTGTCCGAGACGATTCGTCCGCGCTCCATGGCGACCACTCGCTTCTTCAGGCTGTCCACAATGTTGGGATCGTGAGTCGAGACGACCACGGTCGCGCCTTTGTGATTGATGCGAAGAAGCAAGTCGGCAATGTC
Organism: Armatimonadota bacterium; assembly: GCA_013359125.1. NCBI lineage: Bacteria > Bacillati > Armatimonadota > Armatimonadota bacterium. The sequence goes on from JABWCR010000032.1 coordinate 19,325, forward strand.
CTTGGAAGTATCGGGATCGAGATTGCCGGTCGGTTCGTCCGCTATCAAAAGCTTTGGGTTGTTGGCCAATGCTCTAGCAATGGCTGCGCGCTGTGCCTCTCCTCCAGAGAGCTGTTTGGGCATGGCCTGGCCTCGATGGCTCATGCCGACCAGTTCCATCACATAGGCAATTCGCTTCTGGGCTTCTCTCTCGGTGTGTCCAATAGCGCGAAGACCGTAAGCGATGTTCTCCCAGACTTTTTTCTTGGGCAGCAGGCCGTAGTCTTGCGGCACGATGCCCATCATGCGTCGAAGATTCGGAATCTTACGCTCGGGGATTTTGGTGATCTCTTGCCCCAGGACGAAAACCCGGCCGCAGGTCGCGCGCTGTGCGGCATAGATAAGCTTGAGCAGCGTGGACTTGCCCGCCCCGGTCGATCCGACGAGAAAGACGAACTCGCCCGAGTCGATCTTAAGGGAGACGTCTCGCAGAGCGGTTACATCGCCATAAACTACGCTGACCCCCTGAATCTCGATCATGCTTTCTCCGCTCGGCGCCTCGACGCGCATTATACCCTTGGGCCTTTCAGGTAAAATTGGCGCCATGCCCAAGCCCGAACTCCCCGCAGACGACAACTGGGTGCAGTGCGGCAAGTGCCGAAAGATTCTCTTCCGCCCCGACTTTCTCCGCGCGCTCAAAGTGTGCACGGCTTGCGGACATCATCATCGGCTCTCAGCTCGCGAGCGCATCGAGATGTTGACCGATCCCGCGACCTTTGAAGAGCGAGACGTACAGGTTGTAAGCGCCGATCCGCTCGAATTTCCCGAGTATGCCGACAAATTGGCCAAGAGTTTCACCGGTTCGGGCGAGATGGAGGCGATCTTGACCGGTAAGGCGGTAATCGAAGATCGGCCCGCGGTGATCGGCGCTATGGACTTTGGCTTTATGGGCGGGAGCATGGGTTCTGCGGTCGGCGAGAAGATCGCGCGCTGCTTCGAGGCGGGCATCGAGGAGCGATTGCCGGTCGTAATCGCTTGCAGCTCGGGCGGGGCAAGAATGCAAGAAGGGCTGATCTCGCTGATGCAGATGGCCAAGACCACGGCGGCTGTCTCGGCCTTTCGTCGATCAGGTTTGCCCTATATCGCGGTCTTTACCGACCCGACTATGGCGGGCGTTCTGGCCAGTTTTGCCTCGTTGGCCGATGTGATCGTGGCAGAGCCGGGAGCCTTGGTCGGATTTGCCGGCCAGAGAGTAGCGCAACAGGCTCAAGTGATCAAGGCGCCGGGCAACTTCCAAACCGCCGAGTTTCAGCACGAGCACGGCATGATCGATCTGATCGTGCATCGACGAGAACTCAAGAGCACAGTCGGCAGACTGCTGGATTATCTGACCCAAGCGGCGTAGGTCAATCGTATGAACATTATCGATTTTGAACGGCCTATTACAGAATTGGAAAGCGCGATCAATCAACTTCGGCGGCTGAAGATGGAGCGGGGAGTAGACAGGAGCCGAGAGATCGCCGAACTGGAGAAGGAGCGTGAGCGACTGTTGAAAACGATATTCAGCCACTTGACTCCTTGGGACAAGGTGCTGCTTGCGCGCCATCCCAAGCGACCCTATGCGCTGGATTATGCGCGCTCCATGTGCGAGGGCTTCATGGAGCTTCACGGCGACCGCTTGGGCTTTGACGACGGAGCGGTCGTTGCAGGCTTGGCCCGCATCGGCTCGCATAAGATCGCCCTGGTCGGCCACCAAAAGGGCAGAGACCTGCGCGAGCGCCAGCGCCGCAACTTTGGGATGGCCAAGCCGGAGGGCTATCGAAAAGGCATGAGAATCTTCGACCTCGCCGAACGGTTTAGACTCCCCGTCGTCACTTTGGTCGACACGCCCGCAGCCGATCCTGGGGTCGAATCGGAAGCGAGGGGCATCTCTGAGGCGATCGCAGCCTCGATGATGAAAATGTTCGAGCTGACCGTGCCGACCATTGCAGTCATTCTAGGCGAGGGCGGCAGCGGCGGCGCAATCGGATTTGCCACGGCCAATCGAGTTCTGATGCTCGAGCACAGCATTTACTCGGTCATCCCGCCCGAAGGCTGCGCGGCTATCTTATGGAGAGACCCGTCCAAGAATCGCGAAGCGTCCGAAGCGCTCAAACTGACCGCCCAAAGCGCCATGGAGATGGGTTTGATCGATGGAATCATCCCCGAACCACTAGGCGGCGCGCACAGAGACGCCCAAACGACCGCCCTCAGCGTGCGCGCCGCGATCCTCCATCAACTCGAAGAACTCGGAAGCAAGAAACCGTCCGAACTTCAGCACGAGCGATACGAGAAGTTTCGACAGATGGGCATCTATCAGGTCAAGGCCGATATATGACCTTTCAAGATCTGTTAGCCGCGCTCCAGAAGTTTTGGGGCAACTATGGCTGTTTGATCGTCCAGCCGCACGACCTGGAAGTCGGCGCGGGCACGATGTCTCCTATGACGGCCCTGCGATCGCTGGGCCCGGAGCCCTGGAACGTCGCTTACGCCCAACCCTGTCGCCGCCCGACAGACGGTCGATACGGTCGAAACCCCATGCGAATGCAGCACTACTACCAATATCAAGTCGTGTTGAAGCCGTCTCCCGAAGATGTGGTCGATGTTTACTTGGAGAGTCTAAAGGCAATCGGCATAGACGTTGTCAAAAACGACGTCCGCTTCGTTGAGGACGACTGGGAAGACCAAAGTCTGGGCGCGTCGGGCGTCGGATGGGAAGTCTGGTTGAACGGCGCGGAGATCACTCAATTCACCTTTTTTCAGCAGATGGGCGGGATAGAGTGCAAGCCCGTCAGCGCAGAAATCACCTACGGCCCAGAGCGCCTGTGCCTGTTGCTTCAAGGTCGAACAAGCGTCTGGGACAACATGGAGTGGGGACACGGAATCACCTATAGCGACGTGGATTTTCAATCCGAACTGGATCACAACTACTATAACTTCGAGCAGGCCGATACGGAGATGCTGTTCCAACTCTTCGACCAGCTGGAGGCCGAAAGCAAGCGGATCGCCGAAGCGGGCCTCGTCTTCCCGGCCTACGAATTGGCGCTTAAATGCTCGCACGCTTTCAATCTCCTCAATGCGCGAGGCAGCATCTCCGTTACTGAACGCGCCAACTACATCAACCGAGTGCGCGCGCTGGCCAGGAACTGTTGCCGCATGTACTTGCAGCAGCGCGAAGAGCAGGGATTCCCGCTCTTGCAAAAAACGTGGCCTCGCGGACTCGCATCGGCGCGATGACCGAAGGCATCGTCCAGGGCGACTGTCGAGAGGTCCTGGCCGAGTTTCCCGAAGCAGAGTTCGATGCGATTTTTGCCGATCCGCCCTATAACTTGCAACTGCGACAGCCGCTCTATCGCCCAAACCAGACTCTGGTCGATGCCGTAAACGACGACTGGGACAAAGTGGGCGATTTTCACGACTACGACGCCTTCACCCGCGAATGGCTGTCAGCCTGCCGGCGCGTCCTTAAGCCCGATGGCACGATCTGGGTCATCGGAACCTATCACAACATCTTTCGCGTCGGTTCGATCCTGCAAGACTTAGGATATTGGATTTTGAACGACGTTGTCTGGATCAAGACCAACCCAATGCCCAACTTTCGAGGCGCCCGGCTGACCAACGCGCACGAGACCTTGATCTGGGCGGCCAAAAGTCGCGAAGCAAAGGGGCGCCTGCTAAACTACAAGAGCCTAAAGGCCGGCAACGAGGACAAGCAAATGCGCAGCGAATGGGTGATTCCGATCTGTAGCGGAGCAGAGCGGACCTTGCAAAACGGCCGGAAGGCGCACTCGACCCAGAAGCCCGAGGCGCTGCTGCATCGCGTCTTGATGGCTTGTACATCGTGGGGCGATTGGGTCTTGGATCCCTTTGTAGGTTCGGGCACGACGGCGGCGGTGGCCAAACGTCTGGGCCGGCGATGCGTGGGGATCGAGCAGGACGAGGGGTATGTGAAAGTGGCGCGGAAACGGTTGGCTTCGGTCGCGCGTCCTGACGAGGCATTGCGCGAACTGTATGAACCCTACGATGAGCCGAGACCATTGCGAGTACCTTTCGTCAACCTGGTGGAGCAGGGCGTGTTGGCTGTCGGCCAGGAGCTCTACTTTAACGGCAGTCCCGATCTGACAGCCCGAATAGGGGCCGACGGAACATTGCTGGCCCCCGACGGCGCTCGGGGCTCGATTCACAAGATCGCGGGCCTGTACGGCAGCGTCGACCGCCTCAACGGCTGGACGGTCTGGTTCTACCTGGGCGATAGCGGGGAGATGGTTTCGATCGATGGGTTGAGGCCGCATTCACCTTAGAGTTCGAACTCTTCCGGGAACTTTTCTCGCGCGTTGACGGTCTAAGGGATCAAGGCGGGATCATTCGTGAGTCTTCGCCTACATCTTCACAAGGAGGTTTCACATGCATCAGCGAAGTTGGAAGTTGCTTCATGCCCTCCTGTCGCACGGGGGGGGGGGGTAGAACCCTGTCGTTGCTCGCGCTTTCTCTGTTAGTCTCAGTCGTATTTTCCCAGGGTCCGAATTGTGATTTTTGCACAGGTCATTCTGGAACAGTGGGTCATTTTGGCGCCTCAAGACGACTCGATTGGTTTGCGACAGTCGATGGGCCGGGCGGCAAGGGTCTTGTTTTCACCAAGGTCCTGACCTCGGTTACGGGCATGATCTATGTCATGGGCGAGCTAGGTGTCGGGAGCAATCAGGACTACTATGTCGCCAAGTTCGATCCTACGGGAACGCAGAGTCCAGTTTGGAGCCGGACGTTCAACGGTTCGAACGACCTGATGGACTCGCCTCGCGCCATGGTCCTCGATGCGTCGGGAAACGTCTATGTTACCGGCGTTTCATTCGTGAGCGCAACGGACGCGAACATTGTAACCATTAAGTACGCCAACAGCGATGGTTCGACGGTCTGGTCGGCCACTTATGACGGCGCGGCGATCGACGACATCGATCAGGCGTACGACATGGCCATAGATGGGGTCCGTAATACTTACATTGCGGGCAGCAGCCCGAGACGCGGCCAGGGCGGATCGCCGGTCGGTCGCGACCTGATCGTTTTGAGATATGACATGAATGGTCAGCCTCACGATCAGTGGCCAGAAACAGATGCGGAGTTTGAAGGCGAGCGCAGATGGAGCAATCCAAACTTCGACGGCATCGACGAAGGGTTTGCGATAGCGCTGGGCAGCATTCCGCAGATCGATCTGCCGCCCATCTCCTATGTCGTTGTGTCCGGCCAAACGCAGCAGTCGTCGACCAACCAAGATTGGGCGACGGTTCTCTGGGAGATTGAGACTGGAGACCAGCGGTGGTTCAAGACATACTCCTCGATTTCCAAGAGGTTCATCAATCATTCGAATACGGACCGGGCCTTCTCAGTAGCGGCCGATGCGTCGGGTTATCTGCTGGTGTATGGCAACGTGGGCGGCGCCCAGCAGTTTCCTGGCGTTACCGGCGCTGCTAAGTACCGGGCAATCGATGGCCTCGTCTGCTGGGCGGGAGAAGTTTGCTTGCTCTCTGGCACGACCGCCGTTGGCCAGAATGCGGTCGCGGCCAAGTTGGACGGTCGGGGAGCGTTGGTAACCGTCAACCGCGCGCTTGACAACGAATCCACCATTGAAGGCCAAAACATGATCGCGTCGAGATGGAAGGTGTCTCTTGGGATTGTCGACTGCCCAACCATGGGCGAAAGCGGTCTGGGCGTCTGCACCGAAGGCGAGGACGAGTACCTCGTCCAACACGGCCCCGAATGGATCAGGCAATACGACCGGTCTGCAACGAACAACAACGACGAGGAGATCGCGACAGGGCTCGCTATAGACCCAATGGGACGCATCGCCGTTGGAGGATACGAAAGGACGGGATCTGGCGCTTCCGATCTGATCGGCATACACTACTCTCGACGGTTTCCCTACGGTCAAAGCGAGGAAGTCAACGAAGGTTGCACCTACTTTCGACGGTCGGTTTCCGACAACAAGGTGGAAGCAAGGGCGGCGACCACTCAACCTTGGGGCAACTTTATTGCTGCCGGTCGGGAAGGGCCGGAGAGTTCTCCTAAGGGATTTGTCGGTCGGTTTTGCTGGTTGATCGGCGATGTCAATGGCGACGAGATCGTAGACGACGCAGACTTGGCCATAATTCTCGAGAACTTCGGACAACCCGCTAGTAACAAGTGCGATCCGAGGGATATCGACGAGAACGGTGAGATCGACGATGGAGACCTCGCCGCAGTCCTGACACACTTCGGGAGACAATGCAACCCTTAGTCGCATCAGCCTTCCTGGGTGCGGAGATGCCTCCCGCCCAGGGGGTTGCATGGAGAGTGATATCGTGAATACATTGGTGGAGAACGCTCGTAGGATGAAGATGTGCTGGCTGCCGATTGCTTTGTGCTCTGTGTTAACGTGCGCTGAGGGATATAGTCAGGTCAGTCGCCAATGGCTGTCTTTTTGGGCTGGGCCGCGGTCGATGCACGAGTGGCCGAGGAGCGTGGGCCTGGATGCACAGGGCAATCCGGTCGTCATTGGCGTTGGCGGCTTCTCGGAAGGCATGCTGGCGGTCTTGCTGAAGTTCGATCCTGCCGGCGGCTTGTTAAGGGAAACCCCGGTTTCAATTGCGGGTTATGGCGCGCCGCGGCCTCTCGGAACCACCTATCTGTCGGACGGGTCGTCGGCTTTTGTCGGCAATGCGACGCCTTGGCCGGGGGGCGACGGATCGGATCGGATGCTGGTCGTGAAGTTCGATAGCAATGGCGAGGTCGAGTGGCGCTGGGTGCACGAGGCGCAAGGGAACGAGTGGCACAGCCAAGGCGAGGCGATCGGTGTCGATTCGAGCGGCAATCTTTATGCGGGCGGTCGGATCGTCGATCAAGAGGGCCCCGGCGCGCATCATGCTGTGGACGCCTTTTTGGTCAAGCTCGGTCCTACCGGCCAGATGTTGTGGCGCGCGCGTTTTGACGGTCGCGACCGGCTGAGCGACTCTATTCGCAGAATTGTTGTGGACAGCGATCAAGGTTGCTTGTATACGGTAGGTACAGCGGGCGTCGAGGGCGATCCGCCTGGGTTCAATCGCACCAACGACATTCTGATCCTCAAGTACGACCTGAACGGCAACCTTCTTTGGTCGAGGCAGTGGAACGGCCCGG
>JABWCR010000033.1 GCA_013359125.1 Armatimonadota bacterium
CCCCTCCCTAAACTCGCCAGAGTTTGGGGAGGGGATACAGGGGAGGGGCACAATCGCCCGAGATAGACCGATGTTCGCCATTGAGACAGATTGGGCGCTCGTCCTCCCGGCTCGCGGGGACGCTCGCCCTCCTTGTTGGCTTCGGCTCGCGGGGACGCTCGCCCTCCCGGTTGTTGGCTTTGGCTCGCGGGGACGCTCGCCCTCCCGGCTCGCGAGGACGCTCGCCCTCCCGGCTCGCGGGGACGCTCGTCCTCCCGGCTCGCGGGGACGCTCGCCCTCCTTGTTGGCTTCGGCTCGCGGGGACGCTCGCCCTCCCGGCTCGCGGGACGCTCGCCCTCCCTTACAGCCACCCGTCGCGCCAGCGCCACAGCGGGCCAAAGAGAGTCCCTGCGCCGCCCGATCCGGTCAGGTTCGCGATCGAGCCTCCGTTCCCCTCGTTGCATCGCCAATACCGAACCAGCCCCGGCTCCGTGCCCATGAGTCGCTGACGCATCAGCCCTTTGATCGTCTGTGCCGGCAAGGCGACGTTCCATATCCGCGCCTCCTGGAGCAGGCCGTGAAGGTACTCTGCCGTGTCTGGCCGTTCCCGTCCGAACGCAACGTCATAGGTCGTCGTGCCGATCGAGCCCGTCTGCGCCGCGCTCGCCACTGGCTCGCCGTTCAGATAGATCATCATGTTCGAACCGTCGTACACTGCGGCGACGCGATACCAGCGCCGCATCGTCAGCGCCGGGCCATAGAGATGGACGACCGTGCCCGACCCGTTTTTCAGGCTAAATCGAATCAGATCGTTGAATGTTATGCCCACCGCCCATCGCCGATTCCATCCGCCGTGCGTGATAAAGTAGCCGTCCGTTGGCGTCGATATGGCCGCGAAGGCGATCTCGACCGTCAAATTGGTCGTAAAGTTGAGATCCGTGGCATTCGGGGCCAGGATGTAGTCGTCCGCGCCGTCAAAGAAGAGCGCGGGAGACCAATCGTTACCGCGCATAGGCTCTATAAGGCTTGTATCGTGCTGAAATCGGTTCGGAATTGCCATTTTAGGTCGCTTTCCTCGCCCGAACGTAGATGTGCTTGTCCGAGCCGACGGCTGTCGGCACGCTGACCTGAATGCGCAGCGTGCTGCCGATCAGCCAACCGGCGATGCGCACCGCACGATTCTGCGCGTTCGGAACCACGAATTGGGCGATCACAGCGTAGTATGTGGAGCCGTAAAGCCCCGACTCTTTGACTTCCAGGGCGATCGTGGCGTCCTGGCCGGTCGCGTTGGCCACAATCAGCAGAATCTCGTTCGAATAGGGGCTTATCGGCGTCAAGTCGCCCGTAGCGCCGGTGGCCGTGCCGTTCGTTATCACCACGTCCACATCGTCAAAGGCGAGCGCGGTCGAGACCTGTTGCCGCACCGGCAGGGGGTTGGCCGTGCTCACATCGACCGTTCGACCGTTTTCTATTACTTTCAAGGACATTCGTCACCTCCGTTTATCTGGCGTCGGCAGCCGAAAATGTCAACCAAGAGGAACTGGAACGGGGCGATCTGCGTTATACTTAAGACAATGAAAGCGCAAGCATTCGCAGTCATCGGAATCGCGTTGATCGTCGGGTTTTCGTGGCAGCCGCAGCGTCAGCACAAGGCTAACACGGTCGGTGTCGACCCGGGCAATGTACGGACGACGACCGAAATCGTAGAATCGGCGGCCAAGCGCGGACATCGGTTGGCGCTCTTCGCCGCTGGGTGATTCTGGGGCATCGAGGCGGAGTTCCGCCGAACCCCGGGCGTTGTGGCAACGGCCGTCGGCTATACGGGCGGCAAAACGGCGAACCCCACGTATCGACAGGTTTGCGGGGGGTACACCGGCCATGCCGAAGCCGTGCTAATCGAATACAACCCGGCCAAGACAAGTTATGCCGCACTGCTCAAGAAGCTCTGGTCCTTGCACGATGCCGCGGGTCCTCAGCATCCGGCCTACCAATATCGAAGCGCCGTGTTCGCCTTCGACCCGCAGCAGGCCGAGATCGCGACGGAAGTGCGGGACGGATTGCGCAAGCAGGGCCGGCGCATAGACAGTTTGATTGTGCCCGCATCGCGCTTTTGGATGGCCGAGGAGTACCACCAGCAGTACGAGGAGAAAGTCTTAGGCGCAGCCTGCCCCGTGCCCGATCCGTAAGAAGGGACTATCGTCCCGGCTCGGCTCAGGTTTAAGCAGGTAGAATCGGGCTGTAAAGTTGGGCACAGCGCATGGATACCTTGAGCATCGACCGCATTTCCGTAATCCGCTCGGTTACAGAAGAGCTCTTCACCGCCCTTGGGTTTGAGGAGCGCCTGCGCCGCATTCTGGAAATTGCCATGAGAAGCGCGGACGCTGAGGGCGGCACCATCTTTCTGCACGACCCGGCCTCCAATTCACTGGTCTTTCGGTACGTTGTGGGCGAGCGCGCAAACGAGCTGATCGGCAAGCGGATCGACGCTGACATGGGCAAGGCGGGCAAGGTTCTTCGTACGGGCGAGGCCGAACTGACGCCGAACGCCGAGTCGGACACCGAGGTCAACCGCAAGGTCGGCGCTTCGATCGGCCGGACCACGCGCGATCTGATCACGGTTCCGTTGCGCTCGCACGGAGAGCCGCCCTTGGGCGTGATGCAGGTGGTCAACAAGCGGCACGGCACGTTTACGGAAGAGGACAAGGCGCTCTTAGAGGTCATCGCCGATGTTGCCGCCATGGCGCTCAGAAACGCGGAGCTGGCTAGAGACGCAGAACTGGCGCACCTGGGACAGACTTTGGGAAGCCTGTCGCACGACCTCAAGAACAAGGTCTTTGCCATCGTCGGATGGCTGGACACGATCGGGCCCGAGATCGATGAGGTCCGAGAGAAAGCGCCCGAAGCGTATCCCAATATTCTGGAAGCGTTAGCCGCCATACGGGGCGCGGCCACCGATGTGCACCACTACACTAAGCTGATCGCAGACGCCGTGCGAGGCACCGTATCGGAAATCAACCTCCAGCCGACCAACTTCTCCGATATGGCGGAACAGGCGGTCGCGCGAAAGTCAGCCGACGCACGGATGCGAGGCGTGAAGATCGTGCCCGACATCGAACCGACGGACGAAGCGATGATGGACCGCGTTTACATCAACAGCCTGTTAGAGAACTTGATCCACAACGCGATCGAGGCCGCCTCGCCAGCAGGCACAGTGTTCGTAACCGTTCGCCAATGCCCGCCGGGCGCCTTCCTAGAGGGCGACTGTGTGATGTTGGAAGTAAGGGACACGGGCAAAGGAATGCCCGACCATAAACTTCAAGAGATCTTAGAGGGTCGCGCGGTCAGTTCCAAGGCCAACGGCAGCGGATTGGGCACTCGAATCATCCGCAAGGCGATTTTGGCCCACGGCGGACGATGGGAAGGCGAAAGCGAAGAAGGGAGCGGCACAACCTTTCGCATCCGTTTGCCCTTGCGACCAGCGATCTAGTAGTGAACCAAGATGTCGCTGGACACTTCGCTCAATACGTCCCCGCAGGGTGTCGTCTTGTAAGTCCAGGCCCTCAACACAACCCGGTAGGCGCCGAATCCGCTCGGTGGCAATATGACGGTCATCGGTCGCACGATCAATCCTGTGTCTCTGCCGGCGGTAAAGATGTCAACGGTCTTGGGCTGTTCCAGGGCAACTAGCTTTCCAATTGCAAAGAGACTGATCGTCTGCGGGTCGTGGTCAGGCGATTCGAGCGTTATGTTGACACTGAACGGCTTGCCGCTATAGTAGTGCGAAGTCATAGAACTTGGGCCTTCCAAGGGAACGGCTTGCACCGACACAATACCCACATGGCTGGATATATTGCTACGATCGACGCGCGCCTGATCGAGCCAGAAGTTCCCTATAGCGGTCTTGTAAGGAAACGCTTGGGCGGTCGCCTTGACGCCGAACTTCAGGCTATTGCTGGGCGGCTGAAAGGCGAACGTTATGTTGGTAACCCCGGCGTAATCCGCCGTAATTGCGCTAGGAGCATCGATCAGATAGGTCTCGGGCGCCACATACGCGGCTACGGCTTCAACGGCGTACTCCAGCTTTATGGGCACCGTCTCGCCCAGGCCGAGAGGCCGATTTAGATGAATGGTGAGCGTTACCGTCATGGTATCGGCGTCTACGCTGGCAGAGACATGTGTAACAAAAGTGGGCGGCGCTGCGAACTCGTCAAAGTGGCTCATCCCTAATCTCCCTTGCTCCTGAGTTGATTATTCAACATAGAGAGACTAATTCCTTCGCCGCTTTGCTACATTTTCGGCACGGCGAGCATTAAGAGGATAACAAGCGAAAACGGTACATCAAACGGAAACTCCTCCCGAATCAGGGGCCGGCGATCTTTGGATCGCCGGCCCCTGATTCACTTTGTGGGCTCAGTCCGCTTAGTTCGCGCCATGCCGCGCAAGAACTCGCCAAACAGGCCCAATCGCTGAGCGCAGGTACAATGCGTTTGGCATGCGAGCATTGATTACGGGCGGGGCGGGATTCTTGGGGCTGCACGCGGCCAACGGCTTTCACCAACGGGGCGCCGAGGTCGAACTGTTAGACATTGCAGAGATCGACCCGAGCGAGTACCCCGAAGGCATTGTGCTGCACAAAGTGGACGTGCGCGACTCCGAAGCCATGGGCAAAGTTGTTGCCCATGGCCGATACGACGCCATCGTCCACGGCGCGGCCGCGCTGCCCTTGTGGAAGAAAGAGGATATTTTCACCACCAATGTGGACGGCACGCGGCGAGTATTGGAAGCGGCCGTTAAACACGCCGTCCCGCGGGTCGTCTTCATCGGCTCGACCGCAGTCTATGGCGTGCCCGAAAAGCACCCGATCTACGAGGACGACCCCTTGCAAGGCGTTGGCCCCTATGGCGAGAGCAAGATTCTGGCCGAGCGCGTTTGCTTGGAGTTTAGAGAGCAGGGCCGCTGCGTGCCCATCATTCGACCCAAAACCTTCATCGGTCCGGCGCGATTGGGCATCTTTCAGGTGCTGTACGATTGGGCGAACGACGGCAAACGCATACCCATGATCGGCAAAGGAGACAACCGCTATCAACTTTTGGACGTGGCCGACCTGGTCGAGGCCATCTGGCTGGCGACGACTGCCGAATTGGAAGCGGCGAACGATACCTTCAACGTAGGCGCCGAGCGGTTTGGCACGGTGCGAGAAGACCTGCAGGCGCTGTGCGACTTTGCACAGTCCGGCGCTCGTCCCGCGGGCTTCCCGGCCGGTCCGGTCAAGGCGATCCTGCGAATGGCAGAGATACTGAAGCTTTCGCCGCTCTACAAGTGGATCTATGCGACCGCCGACCGCGATTCGTTCGTGTCGGTCGAGAAAATCAAGGAGCGGTTGGGCTGGTCGGCTCGATACAGCAACGCCGAGGCGCTGATCCGGTCGTACCAGTGGTTCTTGGAGCACAAGTCAGAGTTACAAGGTGCGTCGGGAATAACCCATCGCACGGCCTGGAACCAAGGCATCCTCAAACTCTTCAAGCGCTTTATGTAGCAAGAACGTCGGGACTGCTCCGTCCTTGGAATGCGCCGGCGAGCCGAAGCGCTCCGGGAGTGATTCGTGCTCGATTTTGTGCTACATTTTCGCAGATTCCCGTTCGTTCGTTGCGCGTGTGGGAGTCCGATCGTCCGGAACGCCCGGCTTTTGCCTGGCCGACGTTTCCTAAGCCTCCGCATCCGGCTGTATCAATGTGGAGGCGGTCGCCGAGATGTTGCAGGAGGCCGCCAAAGCTCCGCCCGAGTTCCCAGATTAGAAGCCCTTAGGGAGTTCTTTTTGTCCTGGGACTTTGGCCGGCTCGATTGCCGAACGGGATTTTTTCGAAATGTAGCACAACTTTGAGTGCGAATTTTCCTAACCCTCCACACCCGCCGTTCGGTGCGGAGGGTCTAGGACCTCGGCTCGCGATCTCTGGACCTCGTCCGTCTTCAGTCCCCTCCCCAAACGCGGAGCGTTTGGGGAGGGGATATAGGGGAGGGACGCCTTTCGTTCTATCGGGATCCCTCAACAACCGTTCGAACCAGACTGGGCGAGCCGAGGCTAGCCCAGTTGACTTTTCAAGACGGTATCTCCACACCCGCAGGTGTGGAGGGTTCTGCTTGGGGCGAAACGGCGTATAATAGGTTGGCCGTGTTATCGTAGCGAGAGTTGGGGCGTGCGGCGGGTTGGGCCGGGCGGAAGGTTCCGGGGGGGCCGGCGGGACGCCGGCGGTACTTTGACGGCGAGGCGGAAGGTTCCAGGGGCCGGCGGGACGCCGGCGGTACTTTGACGGCGAGGCGGAAGGTTCCGGGGGGCCGGCGGGACGCCGGCGGTACTTTGACGGCGAGGCGGAAGGTTCCGGGGGGCCGGCGGGGGGCCGGCGGGACTTTGACGGCGAGGCGGAAGGTTCCAGTTCAGAGGCGACAGAATCGTTGGACAGGAGGATGCAGATGTTGAACAAAGCGTTTCTGAATGATCGCTGTTCGCAGTATATCCACCCCCCCGGCTTTGGGCTGAGCGCCGGGGATCGACCGGGTAGCGCCTTAAACAAAAAGGCCGGATTTGCATCGACCTCTATCAAGATGCTCTCGACCCTCGCTTTGATCTTCGCATTTGTCGCCCAGCCGCCGTCCGCCCCCGCCCAGCCGACCGAACTGACCGAAGGCAAGTGGAAGTTTATCGAAGTACCGGACAGTCCGTACCAGAGCGCCCGACCGGTGCGATGGCGGGAGCATCCGTTGGGCCTCGTGGAACCGATGACCCACGATGTCTTCAAGAACCCCAAGGACTACGCTTGCTTTCACAACAACAGCAGCGCGTATCCTGAGATCAGGGATACCTTTGGGGTTCACGCCGCATTGTTGCCATTGCGCATGAAGTTGACGGACGAGAGCCAGTTCGAGGAGCGCGGCACGGTATTCTTGATGGGACGCGGATATCAAATTGCCTCGGGCAGTCCGCCCTTGAACCGCGTGTCGTTCAATAGCTTCTTGCTTTGGCGGCATCCGTGGCAGGGCAGCGGTCAAACGCGAAACGCCTTTGGCTTTGCGGGCTATACGCGAGACGCCGTTACAAACGAGTCGCAGGAATCCAGCTTGTACATATCCTCGTCGAACCTCTTTTGCTCCGGCCATGTCCTGCTCGGCGATGGCCGTCTGATGGTCGTAGGCGGCACCTACATCGAGCCGGGCTCCGGCTCTCAACCGGCTCACGGCTTGCGATCCCTGTTCGCGTTCTGTTTGGAGGATTGGCGGCACAAGGCCGATCAAGAAACCAGCGCCCAGGGCGGATGGGAAGGCACGCCCTACGATCCGCAACTGCCGCCTTACTACCCCACGATGCCAGAAATGAACGAAAAGCGCTGGTATTCAACGCCGCTCTTGCTGCAGAATGGCAAGGTTCTCATAGTTGGCGGCATCGACAAGACGAGCGGATCGACCCAGTGCAACGAGCAGAGCGATCCGACGACCAAGCGGTACACGACGACCTATCAGCTCTACAACCCGGTCAGCAATCAGATCGAGCTCACCAAGCCGTTCAACACGGCTTCCTGCACCGGGCAGAACAGCGAGGCGTTCCAGTTGTTCGACGACCACCGAAGAGTCCTTGGCGACGAATATCCTCGACTGCATCTGGCGTCGTATATGAAAGATACGGCGATAGCGAGCAAAACGGTTTACGCCGGACCGTTTCGTCCGTCGTTTCTGCTAAACACCGACGACTGCGACCCGAACGACTGGCTGTGGAAGGCGAAAGATCATACTGCAGAGCCCAATCGATTTGGCGGCGCGTCCGTGCTCATGCCGCGGATCGGTCCGGGGACGCTCAACCCTTCTTCGGCCTCGTTGCAGGTTCTGAGCCAGGTTATGCGCGTCGGGGGCACGGATCACGACGAAAACGAACGCGACCCGTGGACCGGCGGCGACTTTGCTTCTCTGTTCACCTATAGCCATAGCGCCTCGAGCCAGGAGCACCAAGTCGCCATCTCGCGCCAGATGATGGCGAGCTACGAGCGCACAGGCGGCAAGCACGCGAGCGCGGTGTTGTTGCCGAACGGCGCCGTCTTCGTCGCCGGCGGCACGCTCAAGCCGAACGAAGGCGACTGCTGGGACGGGGGGCAGCCTCTGCCCGTTCGTCTCTATGCCGACTGGTTAAACCCGGGCGCGAGCGACAGCGATTGGACGACGGTGCCCTGGGCAGCGCTGGACGATCTGCCGGACAGTGACATCGATGCGGCTTATCAAAACGAGAATCCCAATGTCGGCAAGGGAACGCCGGACGGCGCACGCATGTACCATTCGGCCATGATTCCTTTGCCCGATGGAACCGTTTTGGCAACGGGCACCGACATGGACGGGCTGTATGACCAAGGGATCCCTGGCTATCCCCACCGGTCGGTGCGGAATCTCTATCCGACTATCTATGTTCCTCCGTACCTGTACAAGCAGGACGGCAATCAGGCGGTGCGGATAAACGATGCGACGGACCGACCGAAGATTACGGACACGGCGATGCCGAACAACGAGACCGCCTACTACGGCCAAGCGATCGAGGTCGGCCGTTTTGTTCCTTCGGGCCGCGCGCTTCGGTCGGTGCACCTCTTGCGTCCCAGCACGGCGACCCATTCGGTCAACTTCGATCAGCGGTTGGTGCGATGCTATTTTGAAGACGACGACGAGGAAGACAAGGTCGAGATCACCATGCCTTGGGACCCGCAGATCGCGCCGCCCGGATGGTATATGGTTTTCCTGGTCGATAGCCAAGGCGTCCCTTCGATCGCTAAGTGGGTTCAATTGATTCCGGACCCCCTGTTGGAAGAGCCGTGCGAAGCGCAGTCCGAAATGGAATTCTATCTGGAAGGCTCGGAGGGCGAAGGGGAGGAGACCAACGAAGAGCTGATCGATCTGCCTATAGCGCGCGAGATCTACATGGCGCCCATAAGGGTCGAGATTCGAGGCTGCGACGACGGACGGCTCTGCGGCGTCTATCGGCTCTCGGTGGACGGTTTGGAGCCGGGCGGTTTCGTCCGTTCTCGGCTTCATGCCGGACTTGCGCCGGGAATGTACGACTTCTACGTTAGGCCTCAAGAGGGCTATTTGGGCAAGCGGTTTGCGGCCGAGGTTGCCCGCGGCGGCATCGTTCGGGCATCGTTGCTGTCGGGCGATGTGAACGGGGACAATCGGGTGGACGCGGACGACGTCGCCGCTATGACCGCTCAGACCGGACAGCGATCCGACCGGCGCGCCGGGCAACGGCTCTCGGGCGATCTGAACAAGGACGGCCAGGCGAACGAAGCGGACATGGAGATTCTGCTTCGCAACCTGGGCCGCCAAGGAGACTGATGATGAAACGAATGATCGTCCTATCTGGGCTGTTCGCTCTGTCGACAGCGTCCTTTGCACAAAGCTCGTTCGAACAGGTCTATCGAGTTCAGACAGGCGCTCATGTGGCCGTTAAGTACATCACGGTCGGACCCGGCGCCAGCCTCTTTGCCTCCGCGCCGATCAACGCTGGGTTCGGCCTGATCAAGTACGACGCTCTCGGACGAGAAGTATGGCGTTCCAACGCGCCCCGCCCAGACGTAGTAAACGCCCTTTACGACAACAGTCCGAACAAGCCGACTTTGCTGTCAGACGGCTCCATCGTCCTACCTGGCTTCTGGATGGGGGCAATCCACGACGGCAGAGTGATCCCAATAGACGCGACTCGCATTGCGCTCTTTCGTTCCAATGGCCAACTCGCCTGGTTTCGGGATCAGATTCCGGGGTCGTTCACAGGAGGCGCGCATGAACTCGAAGACAAGAGGGTGGTGCTGGTATTTGGGCCTTGGAGGGGCATGAATCAGCATCGCGGAGACCTAACATCCTGCGTAGCCATTTATGACTTGGAAGGCAATTTGCTGCGGCGCAACTGTCCTCGGTTGAGCCTCTGGATCGAGGGTATCTATTTTGGCGGGATAACGGACTATGGCCGCATAGTGGCCAGCGGCGAGGCCAGGCTCCCATCTGGACAATTTGAAGCTATACGGACGGGGTTTACAACCGAAGGCGACTTCCTTTGGGAGAATGCGGTCGGCTGGAGCGGCTCCAATATTTTTGCTACCGGATCGGTGTTCAAGAACTTATCTGATTCGTTGCACGGTTTTTCGACGCCGGTGCAGTCCGGCAGCGCCCGGTATGCCGATCTACTGGACTCCAACGGCCAGTTGCGCAACCGTATCGCCATCCCCAACCATCCGGACGGAGGCGTGCAGTATCTGGCCGGGCCAAACGGCGAGATCTACATATTTTGGCACGGATTCGACCGACGA
This sequence comes from Armatimonadota bacterium, assembly GCA_013359125.1. Classification (NCBI taxonomy): domain Bacteria; kingdom Bacillati; phylum Armatimonadota; species Armatimonadota bacterium. Next base: position 10,308 of record JABWCR010000033.1, read on the forward strand.
TACCGCCTGACCGTGCTCGATTCGGACGGATCGACCTTCTTGCGGGAGGTCCTGATCGATCTGCCTTACTCGGCTTACTATGACCGTGGTTTCCATATAGCGCAACCGTACTGGGGCCATCACGGCGACATCTTGATCGCCGCCAACGGGATTCACACGAACAACGATCACACAACGACATGGCACCTTTTTCTTACGCGCCTGAACGCGGACCTCAAGCAGGGCGCCGTAACCGCGGTCAGTCCCTATGAGTTTTTGCCGGTCGGGAGGATCGAATCCGACGGCGCGAACCTGTTTATATCCTTCTCGCCAAGGCATCCGAACACCTGGAGCGAGATCATGCGCTTTCGGGTCGTGGCGACGCGGTACGACGGGGATGTGAACGGAGACGGGTGCACGGACGACGCGGACCTGGCGATGGCGCTGAAGTACTTTGGCCAGGAGACGGACGAAGCCGACTGCGACGGCAACGGCCGCGTGGACGAAGCCGACCTCTACCTGATCGTGCTCAATTTTGGATTAGGGTGCGAGTGAGAGGGGCTATCGCCGACGGGGGGATTCGAACTGAACGTCGCTAACGGAGCGCAGTTGGAAGATTTCCTTGACCTGTTCCGGCGTAAGTTCGCCGACTACCACGGCCATCCGGTCGCCCGATCGATAGGTTGCCACGATGCCGCTGGGCGTCTTATCCGCCATGCAGCCGTCCTTGGCGCGCTCCTTGGTGCGGCGGCAGTCGTCATGAACGATAAATAGCGTGTAGTTGTTCAGCCCGTTGGTGTAGACGCCCGATATTGATTTGTGGTCTCCGCCGCACATGCAGTCGTCCTTGCTGGAGTAGAGCAGGCGGTACGTTGAGGGCGCTTCGTAAGCGTTTAGTCGAGCCTGTTCGGCGCTTGTGAGCGATGCGGGCGCTGGCTTGCGAACAAGTTTCCACCCGGACTGAACTTTGGGCGGTGCGGGCGGCTCGGCGATGGGCGCCAAGGCTCGCCAAGACTGCCTTTGCTCGTCGCGCAGCAGTTTGCCGTCGTAAGAGAGCGTTTGAATTCTTAAGACGGCTTGGTTTTCCGGGTTGATCCAGTATCTTTTTGCGGGAGAGGAGCCGACGCGAGCCTCGACGACGACTGTCTTTGTTCCTTCCCAAGCGTCGTGGCGGATTTGTTCGACGGCTACCTGTTTTTGGAACAGGCTCTTCTGCAGGTTTTCTCGTCGCGCTCGTTCTTGGGGGTCGGGGCGAAGTTCAAAAACAAGCTCCTTCTTGCGCGGGTCGGACCGGATGACGACGTGCTTGTAGACATGGCTGGTCTGGCCGTTGCGCGGTCCGTCCAAATAATCCATGCGGGCGTAGTCGGGATGCGGCTTGTGCACCTTCATCTTATAAGCGTGGCCGCGCTGGCCGAATTGGCTTTCGATGACGACGGTCGTTTCGTAAGTGGCCTTTTTGTCGGCCAGGATTGCATCCTTATACTGCTGGAGGGCGCTCTGTTCGACAAAGGGCTGTCCGCCCGCCATCGCCGCCGTTGCGACGCAGGCCAGGCCGACGCTGAGCAAGGCTGATTTCATCTTTCCGCGCTCAATACCCCGCAAGCTGATAGAACTCGGACGACCCGCTGTTGCCGCCTGTCAGGTAGAGGTGTCGTTGTTCGAAGTTGCCCTTGTTCAGGCCGGCTTCCACAGCGATGTTAGTCGAGGAGTTCGGTGCGGCTCCCGGTCCTGCCAGATAGAACCAAGCGAAAGCGGCCGCAAACCCTGCGGCCAGCGCTCCTCCGCCCAGCCATGCGAATCGAGGCGCCTTGACCTTGGGCCAGAGCGTCCGAGCCTTTTGCCGGGGAAGGCGCGAGTCGATAGCGGACCAGATGTCGGCGGTCGGGGTCAGCGGCGCAAAGTCGCGGCACAGGTCGCCCATCTTTTGATAGGCGGAAAGCTCGGCCTTGCAAGGCGGACAGGCATCCATATGCTCGTTGAAGGACCCGAGTTCTTCTGCGGTCAGATCGCTGTCCAAAAAGTCCGATATGCGTCCGACCGTCTCTTCACAATTCCATCTGCTCATTTCGTTCGTTCACCCATTACAATATGCCGCGTTTGCGCTGCGGTAGTCATTTCGGCTGCTCATCTCTAACTTATCCTTCCACGTAGTCGCTCAAATATCGGCGCATGGCGTCTCTCGCTCTGGACAATCGCGATTTGACGGTGCCGGGCGGTACTTCCAACAATTTTGCCACATCGTCCACGCTCATGTCTTCCAGATAGTGCATCGCGACCACGGCCCGATGGTCGGGCGTCAGGGTCGCCATTGCTTCTAGCACGGCGGCCTGAAGAGTCTTCGATTCCAACTCTTCGAGAGGACTTGCCGACGGGTCCTCTGCTTCCATGGCCATCGATCCGCCTTCCTCATTTTCAAACGGCTGGTCGAGCGATTCGAACCTCACCGTCTGCCTTCGGCGGATCATATCGATCCCTAAATTGACTGCGGTCCTTCTGAGCCAACCATACATATGGCCGTCGGACTGCAACTGGTCCAGCTTGTCGTACGCTCGGACAAAGGCCTCCTGCGTCAAATCTGCCGCATCGGCCGGATTGCCCAACATTCCATAAAGCAACCGGTATAAGCGAGAATGGTACCGTTCGTAAACGGCCTCGAACGCTTCCCGTTCGCCTCGCTGGGCGCGACGGATCAGCTCTCCGTCCGGCAAGGCGTTCAATTCTTGCTTACCCATTAGATAGGAACGTTCCAACCCCCGTCGGGTTCCGTTAGGGCACGATTCTACCGCTTAAACCGGCGCTCTAACTCGTCCCACCCAATTTTGAGCGTGATGGGGCGGCCGTGCGGGCACAGGTAGGGGTTTTCGGTCTTTGCCAGGTCTTGGATCAGTTTGGTCATTTCCGGCAGGTTGAGCGGGTCGCCTGCTTTGACGGCCATCTTGCAGGCGCTCATGATCCAAACTTGGTCTTGGGCCACCGCGATCTTCTTGCCGCCGCTCATTTCGGTCAGTTCTTCGACAATCTCCTTCAGCGATTTCAGGTAGTCCTTGTTGGCCAGCGCGGTCGGCACGCTACGGACGAGATAGGCGCCATCGCCAAAGGGCTCGAGCTCGAATCCCAGGCGAGCGAGTTCGGGCAGGGTTTCTTCCATCATCACGGCGGCTCGGCGGTCCAGTTGCAACGATTGCGGCGCTAACAGATACTGCCGGGGCACGGGCGCGCTGCCCTGATAGCCGGAGAAGAGTTCGTACAAAACCCGTTCGTGGGCGACGTGCTGGTCGATGATCACGATGCCGGACGCCGTGGAGGCGACGATGAACGTCTCTTGCACCTGCCCCAAGATGCGCAGTTCGTCCAGCAGATCGCCAAAAGGCAGGTGGGCGGGCGCCAATTGGGGGTCGGCAAAGGGATCGCTGGGATCGGGCGGCAGGGGGCTTCCCGGCTGTATGCCTGCCGGGCGACCGAACAGCGCGTCCAGTTCTTCCTTGCCGATGCTGGCGCCTTGGTGGGCGAAGGCGAAACTGCGCGGGCGATGCACGACGGCTTCTGGGATCATGCCGTGGTTGAGCAAACCGTTCCGAACTGCATGATAGATGGCATCGAAAACGTCCGATTCCTTGTCGAATTTGACCTCGCTCTTGGCTGGATGGACGTTGGCATCGACTCTGCTGGGATCGGCCTCCAGCATCAGAACGACCGAGGGGTATCGGCGCTCCGGTGTGATGGCTCGGTAGCTTTCGTCCAGCGCGGCCAGCATGGCGCGGTTGCGCGCGGGGCGGCCGTTAACGTAGAACAGTTGGTTCTGGCGCGTGGCTCGCGTAGCATGGGGCGGCGAAACGAGGCCAGTAACGCGGATGCCGTTCCGCGTCTCGTCCAGCTCCACCAGGCTCTTGGCGGTCTCGATGCCCCAAACAGCGGCGACCACGGTGATCAGATCGCTCTGACCAGGGGTAAAGAGAATCTCCTGCCCGCCGTTCAGAAGGCGAAAGGAGACATCGGGCCGGCCGATGGCGTATTTGGCTACGGTTTCCACAATTCTGGCGGTCTCGGTCGCCGGACTTTTGAGAAACTTTAATCTGGCGGGCACGTTGAAAAAGAGATCGAGCGCCTCGACGACGGTACCGACCGGTGCGCCGACGGGTTCGGACAACTCGATGCGGCCGCCCTCTACGACGATTTTGATGCCCGCTTCCGATTCGGCGCTGCGGGTGGTGAGCGTCAAGCGGCTGACGGAGGCGATGCTGGGGAGCGCCTCGCCCCTGAATCCCATTGTGCGGATGGTCTGCAGGTCGTCTGCGGTCTGGATTTTGGAGGTGGCATGGCGCTGAAGGGCGGTGTGGGCGTCTTCCGGGGTCATGCCGCAGCCGTCGTCTTTGACGCGCAACACGCTGCGGCCATCGATTTCGATCTCGATGCGGGCGGCACCGGCGTCGAGGGCGTTTTCGATCAGTTCCTTGATGACGCTGGCGGGACGGTCGATCACCTCTCCGGCGGCGATGCGGTTGATGGTGGAATCGTCGAGCAGGCGAACCTTGGGCATGGGCGTTTCAATCATACCCGGGGGGCGACTTTGTGCGCGCGGGCGATGCCGTTTTGCTACGCCCGCAGGCGCGGCGGGTTTGTCTTCTCTTGGCCGTTGAAGCGTCGAGGGCCGGCGAGGAGGCCAGCGGTACTTGGAGAATTCGTACTCAAAATTGTGCTACATTTTGAAAAAATCCCGTTCGCAAGCCGCTATGGCTCGCGAGGACGCTCGCCCTCCCGGGCGGAGACCCGGAGCACGAACGCCAAGATGCGGGGGCCCGGCGCACGCAAGGGCGCCGGGCCAAGCACCTTACTCGACCTTGGCGCTGAGGCCTTGGGCAAGCAGAATCTCGTTGGCGTGGTTGACGGTGAAGCCGACCTTGTGCGAGACGGCGTCGAACAGACCGGCGGCGCTGGGGTGGCCGTTGCCGCTGGCTTTGACGCCGCCAAAGGGCAGATGCACCTCGGCGCCGATGCTGGGCAGGTTGACATAGCCCACGCCAAAGTCGCAGTTGTCGCGCACGTATCGCCAGTTGCGGTAGCTTTCGGTAATCACCGCGCACGAGAGGCCGTATTTGGTGTCGTTGTAGACATCGACCGCCTCTTGCAGGCTGCCCACGGGGATGATCGCCGTATGGGGGCTGAAGGCCTCCTCTCGCAAGGCAAAGCTGCTGTGCGAGTGGCGCAGGCGATAGACGAACGGCGAGACGAAGTTGCCGTGGCGCAGTTCGCCTTCGGTCAGCCGTCCGCCGCCCACCAGCACCTCGGCGCCCTCTTCTTGCGCCTTTTGGTTGTGGTGCATGAACTTGTTGACGCCGTCCTCGTTGATCAGCGGACCCATAAAGACGTCGGGATCGAAGCCGTCGCCCACGCGCAGGCGCTTGGTCGCGCCGACAAATCGCTCGGTGAACTCGGGCACGCGGCTTTCGTGCACGATCAGCCGATTTGAGGAGACGCATCGCTGGCCGCTGGTTTTGAACGCAGAGAGCACGCCCGCCGGTACTGCGATGTCCATGTTGGCGTCTTCGAGCACGATAACGGCGTTTTTGCCGCCCATCTCGACCGCGCAGAACTTGCGAAGTTCGGCGCAGGTCTTTTCGATGTAGTGCCCGACCGCGTAGGAGCCGGTGAAGAGCACGACGTTGACATGGGCGTTCTTGACCAGCGGGTCGCCGGCTTCCTCGCCCGTTCCGTGCACGATGTTGACCACTCCGGGCGGGAATTTGGCCTCGACGAACAGCTCCATCAGGCGATGGGCGCAGATGGGCGTATCTTCGGACGGCTTGAGGATGACGGTGTTGCCCTCTAACAGCGAGGGGAGCAGCAGCCAAAGGGGGATGGCGACCGGGAAGTTCCACGGCGTGATGGCGGCGACGACGCCTTTGGGTTTGCGCAGGACGTAGGCGTCTTTGTCGGCGATCTCGCTGGAGATGAGATTGCCGTAGGGCAATCGGGCGAGGCCGGCGACGTATTGCGCCATGTGCAGCGCCTCGACCACGTCGGCCCGTCCTTCGTTGATATGCTTGCCGCACTCTTTGGTGCAGAGTTCGGAGAGGGCTTCCAGATCGCGCTTGATCAGTTGGGCAAAGGTATCGATGTATTCGCCGCGTTTGACGCGGGAGGTTCTTCGCCAGGCGTCGAAGGCTTCTGCGGCGGCCTCGCAGGCGGCGTTGACGTCTTCTGCCGAGGATCGGGGCGCTGTGCCGACGATTTCTCTCATATCGGCGGGGTTGATGCTGTCGAATCGCTGGCCGTTAGCGGCTTCTCGCCACTGGCCTCTTATGTAATTTTGGGCTTCTACCGGCCTCATTGTTCGATGCCTCCTAAGGTCGTTTGGGTGTGGCTAGAGTGTACCTGAGGGGGGTGTCCGTCGCAGACAACCAATTACGCCCCATAACGAACCCCAGCCTGCGCGGCGCCGCACAGGGCAAGCAGGCCTTATGGAGAAAGACATAGGCCATGGAAGCCAATGTGTTCACTCAGGTGTTGCTGCCGCTTGCGCTCGCTTTTATCATGTTCGGCATGGGCTTGTCGCTGCAGGGGGCGGACTTTGCGCGCGTCTTTCTGAATCCCAAGGCGGCGGCGGTCGGATTGGTCTGCCAGATGGCGCTGTTGCCGCTCTGCGCCTATCTGTTGACGCTCGCTTGGCCGCTGTCGCCCGCGCTGGCGATGGGGGTTCTCATTTTGGCGGCGTGTCCGGGCGGCCCCACGTCCAACCTGGTCTCGTATCTGGCTCGCGGGGATGTGGCGCTGTCCGTTACGCTCACCGCGGTGAACAGCATGATCGCCTTTGTCACGGCTCCCATCTTGATCAATTTCTTTCTTCAGTCGGTGATGGACGAGGGGCAGGTCGTGCAATTGCCTTTGGTGCGGACGATCGTGCAAATCTTTGGGCTGACGGTTGTGCCCGTGTTGATCGGGATGGCGGTGCGGGGGCGTTTTCCGTCTCTAGCCAGCGCCGCCGAGCGGCCTTTACGGGTGTTATCTATGCTGTTCATCGTCATCGTCGTGGCGGGCGCGGTGTTGCAGGTGCGGGAGCAGCTGCCGGAATTCTTCCGTCAGGCAGGCTTGGCGACGGGGACGCTGAACGTGTTGACAATGCTGCTGGGATATGGCGCAGCGAGGGCTGTCGCTCTGGACAGGCGTCAGTCGGCCACGATCTCTATCGAGGTTGGAATCCAGAACGGCACGATGGCGATCTTTATCGCGACGACCCTTTTGAAACAGCCGGAGATGTCTATCGCGCCCGCCATTTACAGCCTCATCATGTTTGCGACGGGCGGCTGGATGATCTATTGGTTTGGGCGCCGATTGCCCGCGCGGCAGTGAGCGGGGAGGCCGGGGACATCAAGAACGGCTTAGGGCCCGGCGCGATCTCCACAGCGAGGTCGCGGACGCATGGCCCAGCCTCAAGGGATCGATAGCGCTCTAACGCCAGCCCGGAGTCCCTCGACCTATAAGGGATACAAGGGATCGATCGTTATCGGTGGGTCGAACGCTGAGTCTCCACACGATACAGGAGAGGCGTGTTGCAGACGCTGCGCTCGTCCCGGCGTCCTACGGAGGCGGCAGACGTTTTCTATGCTCCCACTGATTCGGCTCGCGGGGACGCTCGCCCTCCCGGGTTGATTCGTACTCAAAATTGTGCTACATTCTCGCAAAAGGCCGTTAAACCCTTGTATCCTTTTGTCCGCATTGTGTCGAGATTCCTGCCTTGCGCCCTCGTCCCTCTCTGAGGACGCCAGGCTGCAGGCTGGTCGACCGGTCTCTCAATGTACCGCCAGCGTCCTCGCCGGCGGATGTTCGGGCCGCCGGGACGGCGGCGGTACTTAGGCTTTCTATACAGGTGCACAGATTCCCGTTTGGCTCGCGGGGAGCCGGAGGCAGACCCTCCGCACCCAACGGCGGGCGCGGCGGGATAGATCAACTTAGACTTTTCCGGCCAGCCCCTTTAGCGCCCAACCCTCCACAATCTATAAGGGCGTCGGACAGGTCGAAAATTGTCGCCAAAGGGCTTGACAAACGCCCCCGGCGACAGGTAGACTGGCGTCCTTAATCTATCAAGGAGGTCGAGCCGATGATCATGACAAAGCGATGGTTTCTAGACTCGGGCAGCCCTACGCCGCTCGCCTCCCAGCACGAGTTCCGCTGAGTTCGGTTTAATCCCCCATAAAGCAGCATCCCAATGGGCGTGCCGGGAAGCCAAAGCCCCCGACATCATTGTTGCCGTTATGACCCCAAAAGGAATGCATTATGGAAGGATTGATAGAACAAGCACGAATCGGAGACCGAAAAGCCAGGCGCGAGCTGTACGAAAGCTTGCGCGAGCGCATCGAGCGCATGGCCAGACACTACGCGCTGCGGTGCGGAGAAGACGCCTGCGACCTGCGACAAGAAGCCTGGCTCGTCGTCTGGGAAAGTTTGCAGACCGTCGATACATCGATCGGCGACCCCAGACAATATCTGCTAAAGCGCGCCAAATGGCGCATGCTCGACTACATTAAGTACAACCGAAGGCGCCGGCACGACGCGTTGGACGGCGCCGAGGATTCGACCTATGGCTGTGCCGAAACCGAAGCCGTCAGCTCGGCGCACTGCACTCAGTTCATCCAAGGACTGACCGCGCGGCAACAGGCGATCGTCCAAAGGCTGTTGGAGGGCGATACCTGGCGCGAAGCGGGCGAGCGGCTCGGATGCACTTCGGCCAATGTCGCGTACCATATACGACAGATACAGAGCGCCTATCATCGATATGATCGCGAACGGGACGAGGAAACGAGCATGGCGACAACCCTGGAGACCGTATGAAGAACCTGACGACGACGGAAGTCGACTCTCGAGCGCTCATTTCGCTCGAGACCGACCTCCTGGACGACGGTCGATATGGATCGAGACGGTTAGAGGTCGATGCCGAGTCGGTCAAAGTGTGGGAGGCCAACGGCGCTCTGGCCTGCAACATTCCTATCGCCGAGATCGCATCCGCGCGCAACGAACCGCTGGTGGGCGGCGGACGGTTGGAAGTCTCCGCTAAAGACGGAGCAATCCTCCCCATCATTAGTTACTCGATGACCCTCGCCGCTCAATTCTCCGAGGCGGCGCGGGGCATCGAGCAGTTGGCCAACGGCCAAGAGCTTTCGATCAATTTGAGCCAAAAGCGCCTAAGGTGCGAAAAGTGCAATCGCCTATTGCCCGAGCGCGACGGCGTCTGCCCGGCCTGCGTCAATCGCGGCAAGACCATGATGCGCATCGCCCGCTTTATGAAGCCCTACCACAAGCCCGCGATCGTGCTGGCGCTGCTCTCGCTGGGGACCACGGCCATAAACCTTCTGCCGCCACTGATCCAAGGCAAGCTGATCGACACCGTGCTGACAGCCAAAGAGGGCGCGAGTTTGCTGTTTGTCCTGGTTGGCGCATGGGCGAGCGCTCTGTTGGTTGGCGCTGCCGTCCAAGTGGCCACCGGACGCACCATCTCCTATTTGGCCGGGCATATAGCCGCAGACTTGAGAAGCGCGGTCTACCAAGCGATCGAGAAGCTCCAGATCGCCTTTTTCGACCGAAAGCAGGTCGGCGCCATCGCTAGCCGCGTTACGCACGATACGGACCGAGTTTGGGGCTTCTTGGTCGAAGGCGTGCCGTACTTCCTGCTCAACGGTCTGCTTCTGATCGGGATCATGGTCTTTCTTGTTTGGACCAGCCCTTTGCTGGCCGTCTGCGTGCTGGCGCCGGCGCCTATCGTGGCGATCATCGGCGCGGCCTTTTGGCGTTCGCTCTCGCAGCGCTTTCACAAGGTCGGACAAAAATGGGCGCGCTTCCACATGCATCTGAACGAGTCGCTCAGCGGCATCCGGGTCGTCAAGGCCTTTGCGCGAGAACAGCACGAGTACGACAAGTTTCTGACCCGCAACTATGAGCTTCGGGACAGCGGCGTAACCGCGGACAAGAGCTGGTACACGATCTTTGGCGCCATGACCTTCTTTACCGGCCTTGGGGCGGTCATCAACTGGCTGGTAGGCGGATACATGGTTTACGAAGGCGCTCTTACTCTCGGCGAGTTCTGGCGCGTCAACGCCTTTCTGGGCTTGATCTACGGCCCGCTCACCTGGTTCGCACAAGTCAACAACTGGTTTTCTCGCGCCATGGCGGGCGCCGAACGAATCTTCGAGATCATCGACGGCGAGACCGAGCGATACGCCGAAGAAGGCGTCAGAAAGGAGATCTCTGGCGAAGTGCGATTCGACAACGTGCGATTCGGCTACGACAAATCGAACCCCGTCATCAAGGGCGCTTCCTTCGTGGCCAAACCAGGCGAGATGATCGGCCTGGTCGGTAAATCCGGCGCGGGAAAATCGACCACTATCAACCTGATCTGCCGATTCTACGAACCCGATTCCGGTTCGATTCTGGTGGATGGCATCGACTATCGCGATTACGCCTTGCAAGACTTTCGCCGCCAAATCGGCGTGGTGCTGCAGGAGCCCTTTCTCTTCAACGGCTCCGTCCGAGAGAACATCGCCTATGGCAAAAAGGGAGCCACGTTAGACGAGGTGATCGAAGCCGCCCGCGCCGCCAACGCGCACGACTTTATCCTTGCTAAGCCCGACGGTTACGACACTCTGGTCGGCGAGCGCGGCGCCAAATTGAGCGGCGGCGAGCGTCAGCGCATCAGCATCGCCCGAGCCATCCTGCACGACCCCAAAATCCTGATTCTGGACGAGGCCACATCGTCGGTCGATGTCGAAACCGAACGACAGATCCAAGAAGCGCTCGGCCGCCTGATCCAAGGCCGCACGACCTTCGCCATCGCGCACAGGCTCTCGACCTTGCGCAACGCCACGCGCCTGATCGTGCTGGAACAAGGCGAGATCGTCGAGACCGGCACCCACGCGGAGCTGATGGAGAAGCAAGGCGTCTTCTATAACCTGGTGCAGGCGCAAAGCGCCATCAACGAGATCATAGGAGTGGGCTTATGAACCCAAGCGAAATAAGGCTTTTCTATCATCCGCGAGACCGCTTGCGCGCGACCATCGGCGACCGATCCTATCCGACGGTCAAACCCGTCTGGGCCGCGCCCCTTTCGCATCCCGAGCAATATCTGGCGCTGCTGGACGGCAAGGACCATGAGATAACGACCCTCAAAGATCCGAGCCAACTGCCGCCCGAAAGCCTGGAAGCGGTCAAGCAAGAGTTGGAGCGGCGATATCTGACCGCCATCGTCCAATCGGTTGGATTGGCCAAAGCCGAGTTCGGCGCAACCTATTGGCACGTCGAAACCGACCGTGGGCCTAAAGACTTTGTAACCCAAAGCCTGCAAGAAAACGCTCAATGGTTGGGCGAACGGCACCTAATGCTGATCGACGTGGACGGCAACCGATTCGAGATCCTGGACATCGCCGAGCTGGACGCCCAGAGCCAAGAAATCCTCGCCAACGCGGTGTAGCGAAGATTTTTGGGCAAACCTGCTTAGCGCCTCTGGATGTTGCCCGCCGTTGGATTGGAGCGCGGCCTTCACGTGCGTCTGACCCACGACATTCATGTACGGGAGGGCGAGCGTCCTCGCGAGCCGAATCATCCCTGTGAAGGGAGATTCGTGCTCAAAATTGTGCTACACATCGAAAAAATCCCGTTCATGCCAAGCGCTGACGAGGCGCCACCCTTCCGAGCGGTCCGCTACCGACAGCCGTAGCCGAAGTATTTGAACGCGATGGAAAGATCGGCGTCGTCCACAATGCCGCCCTTGTCGCGATGGGGATCGTCGGTATCCCGATCCTGACCGTCTATAGACGCCCAGACATCGAACGTCGCGCTCGCCCAGTTCGAGCCGTTCGGCGTCAGCGCGCGCGTTTCTGTAACCGTATGATCCTCGGGGCTCAGGTTGATCCGCCATTCCGAACTCGACTCCCAAACTTTCGTTCCTCCGCACACGAATACCTGACCGGTCGGCAATAGCGTTGCGCTCAGCTGGCGCCCGCTCTCGCCGTC